>JAUHXN010000199.1 GCA_030426865.1 bacterium
CTCCAGAAGCATTAACAGCAATATTACGTGTGCCTGCACCTGTTAAGTTACCTAACGTAGTTGCACCAATAAGCGTTGAAGCTCCAGTGATATATAAGTCACCATCTACATTTAACGCAGGAGTACCTACAACACCGTCGATATCCAGTTGCAACGAAGCAGTATTATTACCAATTCTATTTCCAGTACTATTTGCTATGAATGTATCGTTTATAAGCAAATCGCCAGTTGAGTTTGAAATAGCACCTTGTTGGTCTAAAGTACCAACATGTGTAGTGTTGCCATCAACATTCAAATCAGTATCAACATCTAAAGAACCTGTTACATTCGCATCATCATTAATTACTACATCACCTGTAGAATTTGAAACTGCTCCTTGTTGGTCTAACGTTCCAGTAGTAGTCACATTCCCAAAAGTTTGTTGACCAGTCCATGTATTAGTGTTAGATAAGTTGATTCCAAGTGGTGTACCTGTAGTTCCATTTCCAGTCAATGTAGTATTTGTGTTAACTGAATTTTCAGCAACAACAACTTGTCCAGAGGGATTAACAGCTAAATTTCTTGTACCAGCACCAGTTAAGTTGCTTAAAGTAGTTGCTCCAGTTGCAGTTAAAGTACCTGGAATAGTTACTCCACTTGAAGTTGCTAGGATAGCATCAGTAGCATCTACTTGTATATGTGCTGTATTTGTTGTTGTATTATAGCTTAGAGCTAATTCAGTATTATTTAATTCCCCATCAGCTGGGCCAATGTGCATTGTACTTTCTTCTACATATACATCACTCCATCTATTTCCATCTGAACCTACACTTCCTGTACCACTTTCAGCTGGAGTCAAATTACCTTCTATATCAAGAACTCCGCCTTGACTTTGTGATAATAATAAATTATCAAGTCTGTATTGAGCAACAAGTGAACCGCCAACATATACGTCAAGTATATGATAATTAGTAACTGTATTAGATGCAATAGCAGTCCACCCAGCACCAGATATGTTAGCTATAATTATACCTGATCCATTGGGAGTATAATTAGCTGCTGGCTGAGTGTAAAGCAGTGTGGCAGTGCCACCATTGTAATTATTTAATCTAATTTCTACACTAACTGGTGCAGTGCCAGTATTAACTATTGCCACTTTGATTGGGTCTAATGCACTAGCAGAACTGATAGCCAGTAGTGTCAACGCAATGAGTAAAAAGATTCTTTTCATAGAATTACCTTAAATTAATATTAAATAGATTGTTATAAAAACAAACATATAAAATAAATTGATAACTATTTAATAATTGAGGTAAAATCATAGGGCAAAGCAAATTCTCATCTCAAACTTTTATCAACAAAAGAATAGTATGGAAATCGACATTCAAATATATCTCTTAGATGTGTCAATCATATAAAATAACATGCTTAAAAAAAGTCGATGATTCAGTTGGACAGAAATAATTTAATTGCAGACTCTCAAGCTGATAATCTTGTTTACTATTTTCAACTGAATATTAATTAAGTGACAAGTACATCATATAATTATCAAAAAAAGTTACCTTTCTAAGACCGTTTTAACAGGAGGACAATTAAAGTACGATTATTATACTCAGATGGGCAGCAAACTTTTGATTGCAATAAAACAAAAGGAATTATTATGGGGAATAAAATAATCGTAGTCCTAAAAGTACTATCGCCGATAAGCTCTAAAATAAATCCAAATAAAAACATTCACTGTTTGCTAATTGAAATGTTGATTGAGACGAGTAAGGTGACTGAGTTGAATGAAAGAAACGAATCGAATAATGATTAAATAGAATTGGATGATGTTTTTGAATAATCAAAAATTTACTAAATTTGATTTCTATATTCAATAAATTCTTTCATTAGTTAATTTAAATGTAGGTTTGAATTGATATGAAGATAACCATTATAAAATCATTAACTGTTCGGAGTTTTTTAGTTTTATTATTAGTTTTATTTAAGACTTCATAAAAAACTAAATAATACAAAAGTCTTAATAATTGCAGATGGTAAGACTTTTTCAATAGAAAAAGTTAATCGGGAATCGAGTTATTTTAAATTTTACAGTGAAGATAGTGATATGAATCACCATGCTGATTTTGAATTGGTCTCTAATGATAAAAATGAAAGATTGACAATTATAATTGATAGGGTGGTTGAAAGTAATGGTAGAAATACTTTAAAAGGAAATATTCAACTCGATAGTAATAAAACCTTGATTAAATATAAAACAAGTGACCTTTCTATTAAATTTACAGAAGGAGAATTGAATGTAGAAGAAGTATCAAAAAAGACTGGAGTTGTGAAACTTAAGGCAAAAGAATTATGCACCTTAAAAAAGATAAGTCTTATGATAGCATAAACTTTGATATACCTGTAGAATTGGAAATTGAAGTCGTAAAAATAATATAAAAACGTTAGATTATCAAAGATAATGAATATGTTTAGTAAATCAAAAAACTGATGAAGTTGAATCTATATATTCAAAAGCAGGAATAATACATGAGCGAAGTTGAATTTTTTAACAAATATTTTGAAGGCCAAAAGCAAATCTATAAGCTAGTTGGTATAATGGAATTCTATAGATATAGGTACAAAATGTGTAAAATAAGAAACAATACTTGTTCTCCTCCAACTATTAGTATCTTATTTCCCCTTGATGATTATACTATACCTTATATACTGGACGTACTTACAAAATGTAAAATAGATTTCTCAACTTCATATAGATTAGACAACCCAAACTTTGTTATACAGCGCGCCATTACACAAACGGAAAATATAAAACCAAGTGAATATGTAAAAATTAGATTTTCTACCCTTCTTTCAAAAGGTAATTACGAAAAAATATTGGCAGAAAGGAATGTAAAGTAGTGAGTCATTTTATAAAGTACATCTCTATACATAAGAATTTATAAAATAACAGCCCTATTATCAGAGATAATAGGGCTTGAAATTAAACTTTCAAAATAGGAATTTCTATTGTTTTAATACAATGATCCCTTGATGTATATTTTTTTCAATGTCTTTTTGATTAGCTGAATTTGGTTCTATTATTAAGTTTTCATTTTTGAAAATCAGTGAAGGGTTTATTTCAACTAATAAAGAATTTAGTTCTTCATCAGATAAAGATACTTTTTCTTTGAAATTTATACTTAAGTTTTCAGTTTGATTACTTGTAAAGTTAAAATCAATTGCATCACCATCGATATAATAACTTCCACTAATAATTATTGTATTCTTATCTTGAGTTGCAAAATCTCCGAACAAGGTATCGCCAACATAATATACTCTTTCAGACTCCGAAAACTTGTGAAGCTCAAATTTAATTCTGTCGTAATCACCTTCAGGTACACTTGCTTTCGACACAAAATATAGGTGTCCTGTTGAGTCCGCTTTTATTAACATGGGTTCTAATTTTAAATCTTGTTCATCAGACCCATTGCCTAATTTAAGTCTTGAAATTAGAACTCTAAAATCATTAATTACCAAAGAATCAATTTCAACATTTTTAAACGATGAGCTGTTCACCTTGTAAACTGCCCTATTCTCGAATTTAGACTTAATCTCAACTTGAGCCATACCTTCTGGACTAGTAGAATCATCACTACATGATACAATTAGTATTACCATAAGTATTAAATATACTTTTTTCATAATTTATAACCTTTTAATTAATATTTAAATGTACATAATAATTTTAATATTTACGGATAAAATCTAAATCCAAGTGCACCTTCTATATCTGCACCAACCCCATTTGTAATTCCAACTAAAGGTCCGAGCTCTAGAAATACCTCAAATTTCTTACTGGGCTTGAAATTTACTCCCATTATTCCTTTCACGCCAAGACCCAAATCATCATCTCTTTTATGCTTTTCTTTAAAAAAACCATCACCATCACCTAATCCAATTACTGCACCAACACCAGCATATAATTCAAAATCCCGACTGTTAAAAGCCTGAGGGAAGTTGAATGTATAAATTCCATCAAATCTAACTCCTCCATAATGACTTTTGAGTCCTAAATTAAAAATCCAATCATTACTAGAGCCAGTTCTTGACTTTAATGTTATTCCTGTAGGTTCACCTACAATTAAACCAAATCCTAAATCCGCTCTAGCACTATAACTAAATATAAAAATAATAATGAGAATAAGAACTTTTTTCAATATGTTACCCATAAAAAAATTGTGAAATTAACTTTTAAATTATACTATATACGAAAAGTAACTACAAACGGATTTTTGGGAGTTGAAATTATCTAATAGATAAGCATTAAAAGTATAATAAAAACAATACCCCCATTATTAGATAGCAGAGCTTTATTCCTAATTTTAAACTTAAAATGAAGTCGAAATCTAAGTGGTCGAATTAATCCATACGCTTCCCTTCTCATGATTTTCTCAATAAAGTATATTTTTATACTTTTTGAGACAATAAACGTACTTGTGTGTTAATAGAGTACATTATTTTTAAACATAAAGGAAATATCTTGAAGTACTCTATTCTAATCTTATCATTATTCTTATTATTCTCTTGCAAGAAGAAAGAAGATAACCCAACAAACCCATCGGATAAAATATGTATCCCAATCTCACTTTAATCAAGTTTAATTGCTTATTATCCATTTTCAAGTGGAAGTATTGACGACCATAAAAATGCTAATGATTTAGCTAATAAGAACAATGCAGAACCTACAGAGGGTAGAGAAGGTGGTAATAATTGTGCTTATAAGTTTAGTGATGTTACTCCTAATTATTTGATGATGGATAATCCAAAATTTCTAAATAACCTACGCAAATACTCTGTTTCGCTATGGTATAAGCATTCTATAGAAAATGAAGGACAATTTGAAGTACTCTTATCAAGAGGTGATGAGCATAATCAAACTCCTGCAAACAATAGAACAATGTCTATTGGTATATATGACATTAATAAAGCAACTTTTTTTAATAATTTGCACTCTGTATGGGATAATTCTGATCAAAATAGTTTAAATCAATGGTATCATTTAGTTGCTACATGCAATTTTGATACAAAAACTATGACACTTTATCAGAATGGAAAAATAATGGAACAAAAAATAAGTATTACTAATGATGTCGCCAACCCTATAAATGCTGGAGATTTAATTATTGGAAAGTTTTTCAATGGCTCAATTGATGATATAGCGATTTTCAATAAAGAACTTTCACAAGATGAAGTACTAGAATTATATACAACTGAAGCGTGTTGCGATTAGAATCACTATTTTCTTTTTGTTACTTTTTTAGCTTCATGTGTTTATTATAGAAATGGGTTTTTAAAACTTAAATTAGGTAAACATCATGAAAAAATATATTATTCTTCTTATTGCAGTTGCAATATCAATGACGCTCGTTTCTTGCGATTGGGATCCAACTGGACACGGTCACGGACGTGGTCATGGGAACGGACATGGACATGATAACGATTCTTCCCATGTTGAAAATGACACACTCAGAATTCAATTAAAAGAAGGTGAGGATTTTACAACAGAAAGGAGGATTATTCAACTATTAGATGCTTCAATTGATGAGAATAGATTTGAAACAGCTGAGGTTTTAATTATATCATTAGATGGAAATTCTGAA
>JAUHXN010000200.1 GCA_030426865.1 bacterium
TGGTAAAGAAATAGCAGAAGCAGCTGAAAATATTATTGATCAAGTTAATGCTATTAACTATAAAACAATGGCATATAATGGACAACTGACTGGCAAATTAAAACTATCGGTTGTATCTACGGGAAAGTACGTCATGCCGTACTTTTTATCTGATTTCATAAATAAAAATAAAGGTATTCAGCTACAAATGGATGTAACAAATAAGACAAGTGTAATTAAAAGTCTTGAAAAGAATGAAGTTGATTTCTCACTAGTTTCAATACTACCGAATACCATCAATGTTGAAAAGATTGATTTAATCCAAAATAAATTATATTTAGTAGGTAAAGCTAATGTGAAAATCAAAAGCAAAAAGAGCTTAGCTAAGTTCTTTGAGGAAGAATCTTTAATCTATCGCGAAAAAGGATCTGGTACACGCCAAACTATGGAATCCTTTTTAAAAAACAATAAAATTCCTGTTACTAGAAAAATGCAGTTAACTTCAAATGAAGCTGTAAAGCAGGCACTTCTTGCTGGAATGGGTTATTCTTTTATGCCACTAATAGGTATAAAAAATGAAATAATGAACGAAAGTCTAAGAATTGTGGAGTTAAAAGATACTCCAGTAAAAACAATGTGGAGTTTGATTTGGCTTAAAGGTAAAAAACATACTCAAGTAGCAAGTGCTTTTTTAAAAGCACTTGAGGAAGAGAAGGAAAAAATCAAGAAAAATAAATTTGATTGGTATGAGAAGTATTAAGGAGTAACACCAACAGTAAAATAAATACTTCTTCTCATAGCAGGTATAATACCAGGTCCTGGGTAGCCAGTTGCTCGGCGAGTAAAGTAAGAATTATCGAGAATATTGTTAATTCCAGTTTCTATTTTGAATAAATCAAATTTATAACTCATTGATAAATCAAACACATCATAACTTGGAATGATACCCGATATACTACCTGGGGCAGAAATTGCATTAGTCGCGTCGCTAAAATGCTCCATAGTGTATGAATAAGTCAATGCAGCTGAGAACCCTTCCTCCTTGTAACTAACACCAGTTCTGAATATGATAGGAGGAGTGTATTCAACTTTTTTGTTATTATACGCTGCCTCTTTACTTTCTAGGAATATTGCATTTGTATAAGACCCATTAAAAAAGTAATTCAGTTCGTACCCATTAGATAATCCCAATAAAGTATTCATATTCATTTCGGTAAATATTTCAGCTCCCACACTTCTACTATCAGAGATATTAGTTTTTAATACGTACGAAGTATATGTTTCCTGGTCTTCTTTTAGAACTGTTCCTATCTTATCATAATAGTATAAGTAAAAGAAATTGGCATCGAAATAAAGAAGACTACCTACAGTTCCTCTAATTCCAATATCCCCAGAGTACCCGTTCTCATCTCTCAAATCAGAATCTATTCTCATATTTGGGTTTATTACTCTCATATCATTGAAAGTGACAGCTCTATAGTTCTGTGATATATTGATATAAGTTTCTAAATCTTCTGCAATATTGTATCCTGCACTAACACCTAATAATATGAATTCTCGAGTGTTACTCCTATCCTCAGATATAGTCTCTTGTTTGATTACATTACCAGCTAGGTCTTTGACGATATTTGAATAATACCCCTCAGAGCCTGTAGTTATTCGTTCGTATCTAATACCTGGTGTTATTGATAGGTTAGGACTTAGTTTAAATAGATTCTCTGTAAAAAAGGCATAATTCATACTAGGATTTGTGTAATCATTTAGCATTTCATTACTAGAGTAGTCGAAATTTGCACCTGATTCACTATCGCCAAACCCTTGACTTTGCAAAGTACGGCCATTATAAATTCTAAATCCAGTTAGTAAAGTAGAAGGCAGACTCTCCACCATATTATAGTTATAAAGTAACCTAGTTTCATTACCTAAGTTCTGAAATGTACCTTTTATCAGGGTTCTATCTTCCATTGGGTCTGCTCTGTCGGGTCTAATAAGATAGCCCAAAGCATCTCTTTCAGCATCTAGGTAAAATACTCTTGAATTTAGTTTCAAATCGTTATTGATTTTATAGTCTAAAACAGCAGCCAATATATCCCAGTTAACTGAGAACCAGTTCCTATCCCTAACTGATTGCTCAGGATTATCTAAGAACATAGCATCTGTCAAGCCACCAGATTGCTGGGCAAGATAATTCATATGAGTAAATTCGGCTGTGATACTCAAATCATTGGTAATCTGATAAGCATTTTTTATAAAAAAAGTAAGTGCATTGTAATTTGAGTTTGGACGGAAATCATTACCTTTTTTGTATTGTAGAAAACCGTAATAGTTCATATTCTCATAAGTACCACCGATACTATTAAAGGAACTAAAATTGTCATAGCTCGACATAGATTGTCTAGAAATAATATCTACCGGTTTAACTTTAGAACCATCTTTCAATTTGAAATTTAGAAATCCCCCAAACTGAGTGCCATATTGCAATGAAGCTGCTCCACGAACTAACTCGATTTTCTCTAATGCTTCCATTGGTGGAGTATAGTAGCTCTCTGGATAACCTAGCGCGTCGGCTGCTATATCATAACCGTTTTGTCTAGTATTAAAATTGGAAACTCTATTAGGACTAAGACCACGTCCACCTATGTTTAGTTGGATTCCTGAAGCATCATTTTCCCAAATATTTAATCCAGAAAACTTAGAAAATACTTGTCTTGCATTATTTGAAGCTAAATTAGCAGTCAAATTGTCTAAATATAAGGATTCGGATTTGCGTCCAGCATATATAGAAGCACCATCGACTGGTAACATATTGGACATACCAAATCTATTAGTTTTGGTATCTTCTATTAGTACATCGTCGAATTTGGTAACCATTGTGTCAATAGTCAAATCCACTTCTTTAGTCTTATCTACAGAAATTGTCTTAGGATAACCAGATACATCATCTGTCGATGCAATTAGTGTATAATCTCCCTGGCTCAAATCAATCGAATATCTACCATTTATATCAGCCTGCATATATCTATTAATCTCACGGACGAAGACTTTAGCTGAAGCGACTGGTTCACCGCTATTATTATAGTAAACAGTCCCAGAAAGATTCACTGAAGTATTGGCATTCGTATAAAGAAAGCTAAATATTAATATTAATAGTATGTATTTAAAGAATTTCAATTATTAGGTAATATCCAAGTATCTAAATCATCATGATATGACATTTTTGTCAAATCTACTTTATCGTTTATATATCTTTTACTGAAATTGCCATTCAGCTTTACAAATGAATCGGCATATATTTCAATATTTGTTTTTCCTTTCTTTGCAAAATCTTCTTCAATTATCTTCACAAATTGAAGAATAAGATCTGGCTGTGTTGACATTTGTTTCTCTTGATTAGGCGTAAGATAATCAGAATTCACTATCTCTATTTTATTTTCAGTGTCTTTGTCAACTACTGTGAAAAACACTGTGCCTGCCTTTTCCATCAACATAACTCGCCACGAGAAACGATATCCTTCTTCTTTCCAAAACAAATCACCTTTGTAAAACAAAAACCTTAATGGAATTGTAATCTGAATGATTGTAAAAATAAGGATAGATGTCATAACAACAGATTTCATAATAGGTCTGTAACTATGTGTAGTTACTATGTTGGTTTTATAATTGAAAATAGCTTTCAGCTTTTTAACTATATTAATTTGAAATGATTTATCGAAATATATAGTAGTCATTGCTATCATAACATAAGGAAAAACACCTATATTGAACAGTATCAAAGTTGAAAGATGGAACACTATAACGAATATATAAGCTATTTTCCTTGTTCTTTTGTAGATAAGAAAAGCAACAATAAACAAATCATAGATTGCACCAAACCAACTGAATAAATACGCAGTAGATTTTAGTTTAAGTAGCTCTCCAACTAGAAGTAAATGAGAATTAGCTGGTAGCCAGATAGACAAAGGCATTGCATCTATTAGCCAATCATAATTTAGTTTGGCTATACCAGCAAAAATGTAAACAACAGCAACTTGAAATTTTATAATTAGTATAGTCCAATTAGGAATTGATTCTGTCTCGCCTTTTTTAGTTGCATCTACAGAAAAGCACCTTTCCGCGGGTAGGAACACCATTATAAATGCTATTAAAGATACGAAATAGTAGTGGTTTAGATAATACGTAATATCTATTAGTTCTATGTATAGAAACGACAATAGAAAAGTTATAGAGGCGAACCTATATTTATAACCTATAGTTATAAGTATACTACTAAGTAACAAAGTACCGAACAAAAAATATATCCCTATTTCGCCAGGGTTTTGAACCCAATGGAAATAAGGATATTTAAAATAGTGTTCAGGTTGGACGAAAAACTCAGTAACCCATCCTTTAGCTATAAAACGAATAGTAGAGAAGGTCATTAATAACCCAAACACTATCCTGAAAAATGCGAGTGGTTCAGGATTGATTTCCTTGAAAAGAATATCCTTGAACTTCTTATTAATCACCATCATTATCTTGATAGTTGATTAGTATCCCCATTGCAGATACCATATCTGTTTTTAACAGTACAACGCTCTCTTGCATATTCTTGTATAAATCTTCAATTTTCGCTTTTTCAGAAGGAAGTTCAATTGATTTTCTGAATGGAATATCCATTTTATTCAATAGACTTATAGATTCATCAAATTCAGCTAGTATAACATCTGCTAATAATGCATCGTTTCGAGTAGCAGATAGCTGACTCAAATATTCATAAATATTATCTGTTTTTGTCAAATCATTATTTTCAGGACCAACAATAAATGTTCTATATGATTGTAAATTAAACCCTAGAATTCTTGAAGAATTTAACGAATATGGTGCCTCAAAATGAAAGGGTAATACATCACTCAGTGAGATACCTATAGGAAATCCAACTTTAGCCCGCTTTGCAATTTCATAATCCTTAACAAATTCGTTTATCATTAATGAAAGAGAACTTCCTGCATCATTTCCTGTTTTTGATACAAACTCTTCTCTATAAGATTGCCATTCATTTCTAACATAATCTATATTTGTTTTAATATCATTCACCAAATCTTCTAAATACGTAAGGACTTTAGCATCTGTGAATATTGCTTCTTGAGTTTGACTATCTACATTGTAGAGTAAATAATCTAATGCAGGGAAACCTTTTGCTTTGAAATTTGATGAAGTAGCTAGAGAATAAGTTCCAGTTTCTATATTAGACTTTATTTTGATAGTATCTGTAGGGAAAGTATTAAGTGCTTGTCTGAGAACTACATCTTCAGCAGGACCAAATCCATAAGCTGAGCAATATTGCCAGCTATTACGCAAATCAGAAAAAGCTTGTCTTACTTTATTGAAGTTTTGTTCAGTATATTCCGCTTTTAATTCTATAAACCTCTCATTCAAAGTATTCGATTTTGTATATAAATCCTCGAAAGCAGGGATAATCAAATTATCAGCATAATTAACCAATAATGCTTTTTTGTCAATTTCTACTTTAGGGTTTCCACTATTATCATCACTACAAGACAACGAAAAAGTGGAAAGTAATATCAAAAAAATTAGTTTTTTATAGGGCACCTTTTACTCCTTCAAAATTATATGCGTTTACC
>JAUHXN010000201.1 GCA_030426865.1 bacterium
TTCTCTAAATATGAATCAGATTTATCAGAAGACTCTGTAAGAAGATTAGCAGTAAATCCACTTAGGATATTAGATTCTAAAGATCCTAAGGATATTGAAATAGCCAAAGAAGCTCCTCAGATAATTGACTCTTTAGATAAAGTTAGTCAATCACATTTCGAAAGAGGATTAAATATTCTTGAGAATTTAAATGTGAATTATAATATTTCATCGAAACTAGTTCGAGGATTAGATTATTATTCCCATACAGTATTCGAATTCCAAAGTGATGCACTTGGTTCACAAGATTCTTTTGGAGGTGGTGGAAGATACGACGGATTGTTTGAACAACTTGGTGGCAAATCTACCCCAGCAGTTGGCTTTGCCTTAGGAGTTGAAAGACTTTTATTGATTATAGATTCTTTAAGTAAAAATGAAAATGTAAACTCAATTGACTTTTATATAGTGACTGGTGAAGAAGAGTATTTGAATAAGGCATTCGAATTATCAAATGATTTAAGAAATCAAGGTTATAAAGTTGTATCTGATATTCAAAGAAAATCATTCAAATCACAAATGAAAGATGCCAATAAGTATAATACAAGAAATGTAATTATTTTAGCAGAACGTGAGATGAGTGAGAATAAATTTCTTTTAAAAAACATGCAAACAGGAGATCAACAGCTATTAGAACTAGATAGAATTAAAAATTTATCAGAATTTATTCAATGAAGTTCCTTGGGAAAATAGATTTTCACAAGATAGCTATTATGCCAGTAATTCGTTGGCAATTCAAACTTGCACTTATATTTATTGCACTACTTACCGTTATCGTAATAATATTCCAAACTCAGATAGTAGTACAAGATATAATAGAAAAAGAGACAAACCTTATCAAATCTTATTCAAAGATTCTAGAAAGTCTAGAAGATCCAAACTTCGAGAATATAGAGTTTTCATTATTACTTAATGACCAGATATTACCTAATATTTCATTCCCAATGATATTAACAGATGATAAAGATGAGCCATTATTCCCTTTCGAAAATAATATAAGAAATATAGATATCGATTCTACTATTTCATTACCTGACCAAAGAGAGCTGTTAAAATCTAAAATAGTTGAAATGGCACAGACTTATGAACCTATAGTTATAAAAGATCATAATGGGAAGATACTTTCTAAAATATATTATAACAACTCAGACTTAGTAACTGCATTACAGTTGTATCCAATTTTAGCTGTGATTGGAGTTATTGTCTTATTAACTATAGGGTATATTATCTTTAGCAGTGTTAGAAGAAACGAAGAATCGAAAGTTTGGGTTGGTATGTCCAAAGAAGCTGCTCACCAGTTAGGAACACCATTATCTTCACTACTTGCTTGGATGGAAATACTGAGATTAAACATTGATGAACCAAGAGCTATAAGCGAGACTCTCTCAGAAATGGATAATGATGTTAATAGAATGAAAACTATTGCAAATAGGTTTTCAAAAATTGGTTCAAAACCTGAATTAGAAAATGAGCATATTTTCTATGTTATTGATGCCGCATGTAATTACGTTGAGAAAAGACTCCCACACTTAGGTAGAAAAGTTGAGATAATAAGAGACTTTCCTAAAGAAAAAGTAGTTGTTGAAATGAATGTGGATCTTTTTACTTGGGTTATGGAAAATCTTATTAAAAATGCAGCAGAATCTATAGAAGAAGAAAATGGACGAATTCGTGTATCAATGAGGGTAACAGGTAAGAAAGTTATTATATTCGTTAAAGACAATGGTAAAGGTATGTCTAATAAAATTAGAAAACAGATATTCGTACCTGGTTTTACCACAAAAAAACGTGGTTGGGGATTAGGTCTTAGTCTTTCAAAGAGAATAATAGAAGATTATCATAAAGGGAAAATTTGGGTTGACGACACATTTCCTGGTAAAGGCACGACTTTCGGAATAGAGATACCTGTAATTACTAGTAATTAGATTCATCCCGCCATTGTTGAATTTTCCATACCTCATCAACTTTACTTCTGACTAATTGAATGTTTGCCCTCCCATTTATCCTGGTCACATCATCAGCTCGAAAAGATAGTTGGAGGTTAAAACTTCTTAAAATATTTTTAGATAAAGAATCACCAATCTCGAATATTATTTCATTCCATATCAAATCGATACTCTCAGTAGAATCAAATAAAGTTCTTGTTGTTCTTAAATCAATATCTTTTCCCCAAGAATTATCGATTCCCAACTCATAATTCCTATATATAAATGTAAATTCTTCATCAAGTAGGTTGCTATAGACAGAAGTATCAGCAAATATATAAGCATATCTCCAGTTTTGAAATACTCCTTCAACTGTCATTTGGTCACCCAAAACTAAATTACCCTCTTCGCCTGTGTATTTACTTGGAGCAAACGGATTACATGCAGTAAAGAATAATAATGTTAGTAATAATATTTTGATTTTAAAAAAGACCATGAATATAATGTGTTATCCTCAGATTGGAAATCGTACCAACTAGTTATATACCAAAATCCTGAAGAACTATTCTTCAATACTATTCGTGCACTACCCGAATAATTCCTATCTGATAAATCGTTAAGAAATTCTATATTCAAATAATAATTGCCAGTAAAAACGATAGAGTCATTGAAATTTTGATATTCTACATCAGTAAAGTTTACATTGGGATTAGTTTCATCTAATATTGATGAAACCATTGATGTAAAATACTTCTCTTCACTATTTCTATTCCATTCAGAAAATAATCCTTGAAATTGAGCCATTGTTTGTGGATCTGCAATATAATCGAATTCTGAGATTCCGGTAAAACTACTATCAGAGAAACATAACAAATAATTATTTAAATTTCTTTCTTTAATCGAATTTTTTAAGTTTTCAATCACTAAATCGTACGAAGTAGGGGGGATGTAGCCAGTCCCACCTGTATCGGGTTTTTCTGGAGTTCGAGTGCTGAATAACTCACAAGAGTTGATCAATAATGGAAGCAATATAATAATTATATATTTCATCGAATTAAGACTCTTCCCTCCAGAGCTCGGCTAATTGTAGCATTATCTGAGAATTCGATACTTGTTCCTAATGGAAGTCCACTAGCTAACTTGGTAACTTTTATATCTAAAGGTTTTATTAAGTTTGCAAGGTACTGAGCTGTTATATCACTTTCAATATTTGGATTTAATGCCAATATTACTTCATCAACACCTTGCAGTCTATTAATTAATTCTCTTATCTTCAAATCTTCAGAGTTTATGTTGTTTAATGGATTTATAACTCCATGTAGTACATGGTATAAACCATTAAATTCATTTGTATTATCTATATAACTAACATCAGATGGGTCTTCTACTACACATATTTTAGACTTATCTCTTTTTTCAGAATCACAAATCTTGCAAATCTGGGATTCTGTAAAGTTATAACATACTTCACAAAGATGAACATTCTCAACAAGTTCTAGTATTGCAGAAGAGAATTTATTAGCGTACTCAGTATTTTGTTTTAATATATAGTAAGTCAACCTACGTGCAGTTTTCTTACCAATAGTAGGTAGAGAAGAAAGTATATCAACCATTCTCTCTATATTATCAACACCTTTAGTCATTATAGCCCTAAATTTAGTCCAGGTATGTTAGGCATTCCATCTTTCAATTTACCCATTTCTTGTTCTACAGTTTTTTCCACCTCTTCTATTGCTTTGTTCGTAGCAGCAACAACTAAATCTACTAACATAGTCTTGTCTTCTGATTTAAGAATCACATCATCTATATCAATTGATTTAACTCTCGTATCACAAGACATAGTTACTTTAACCATACCGCCGCCAGATTCTGCAGTAACTTTGATTTCTTTCAATCGTCTTTTAGTATCTTCCATTTCTGTTTGCATGTTTCTTATTTTTTCCATCATGCCACCAATATCAAAACTCATGTCTTTCTCCAAATAAAAAATTTAAAACTAATTCAATTATTATACGTTTAAGTATGTAAGATAATACAAACTAATTAATTTTTTTGACTACTTATTTAATGAGAGAGAAATATGGGAATATTTAGCAGAATGTCTGATGTTATAAAAGCAAATATAAATGACTTGTTAGACAAAGCAGAAGATCCAGAAAAAATGATAAAACAGATGGTTCTAGAAATGGAAGAATCTGTTAACAAAGCGACTTTATCAGTTGCACAATCTATTGCAAATGAAAAACAATTACAAAGAAGATTAGAAAAGGAGCAAGCATTAGTTGCTGATTGGCAAGCTAAAGCTGAACAAGCCATTTCTGCTGGAAGAGATGATCTAGCTAAAGGAGCCCTTGAAAAGAAAATGGTTGCTCAAAAAAATGTAAATGATTTACTTCCTACATTCGATTCAGCTAAAGCTACTGCTGATAGATTAAAATCTCAGTTGGAGCAATTGAAGAAAAAATTGGATGAAGCGCGTTCTAGACAAAATACTCTTATAGCAAGATCTAATGCTGCTAAAGCTGAAAAACAATTAAATCAAGCTATGAGTGGTACAGGATCAGACGCCTTCAGTAAATTCGAAAAAATGGAAAGTAAAGTCGAGCAAATGGAAGCAGAAGCAGAAGCATTTGGTGAGTTGAATAGTTCTGATAAAACTTTAGAAGAAGAATTTGCTAACCTTTCAAATCCAAGTATTGATGATGAATTAGAAAAATTGAAAGCTCAAATGAATAGTAGAGGAAATAATGAATAAGAAACTGATAGAAACCACAACAAAATTAAAGTCATTTTTTGAAAAAAATTTCAATGAAACAACTTACTTTGATGAAGAATCATTTATAGTTACAAAGGGGTCTACGCAAGTATTAGTAAAAGCAGAGAATATAACAGATGATCATGTTGTAATTGATTTAATTTCTCACGTAGTTAAAGATGCTAATGTTGATGATAACCTTAAGAATTTTTTACTGAGAGCTAATTCTGAATTGAAATTTGGTGCTTTCGGGTTACTTTTTGATGACACTATCACTTTCCAACATTCTATCCTAGCAAATGATTTTTCAGAAGTTGATTTGAAAAGTTCAATAAATGCTGTCGCTAGTGTTGCTGATTACTATGATGATATTATAGTCGAGAAAGCAGGGGGTAAAAGAGCCCTTGATGATTTGAATGAGGAAGCTTAATTCCAGACATATTTGAATAATATGAATTTGAAAGCGATAATAATATTATTATCGCTTTTTTTATTTAATTCTGATTATAATACTTCTATTTAAATACCTACCTTGAGGTGTAGATTCATCATATTTGTCTGAGTTAGTCAGTTCTTCAAAATAGAAAGTTTTAGTTGTTTTTGACTTTATATAGCTGATTGCATTTGCAGCTCTTTCATTTGCTAACTTTATATTTGCTTCCTCTAATCCAATTTTATCAGTATTACCTATTATAACTATTGTCTTACCTTCAGGTAATAATTCTACTAATTGTGCTAATAATGTTTTAGTTTCATCTGTGAGTTTAGAGCTAGCAAAATCAAACATAAGCAAAGCTTCAAATTCATCAGTTTTTAAATCAACTTCATCAACTCTGATTTTACTTATATCAATATTTGTCGTATCTCTTTTTATCAAATAA
>JAUHXN010000202.1 GCA_030426865.1 bacterium
GTAAATATAGCCCTATTTTAGTGGTTATTTTCAAGCAATAAACTCTTTATATATTATACTTGATGCTGTTTTACATGCAGATTTATTTCCTAGAAGCTCTCTAATTTGGATAAAATCGACTTTTATTTTTTCTGTTAGATCCTTATTATTCATATACAAGTCTAATTCGTTTGAAATCTTATTCGCCGTAGCATCTTGTTGTATTAACTCCTTTACAACTTCTTTTTTCAATAAAATATTTGGCATAGCAAGATAATCAATATCCACTAAATATCTACCTATCATATAAGTTGTTAATGAAGTCTTGTATATCATTATAAATGGTAAGTTGAGTAGAGTGGCTTCCAGTGTAGAAGTACCAGTTTTCACTATTCCAAATGTACTGGACTTCATTGCATCTCTACTATTGTTGTATATTTTAATTTCGGGATGATACTCAATAAAAGACTCATAAATGCTACTATCTACAGTAGGAGATTTAGATATAGCAAATTTGTACTTACCTTTACATTTAGTAATAACATCATGAAACAATGCTAAATGTGATTTAACTTCTTGCTCCCTACTTCCCGGTATCAAACAAATCTGATTTTCAATTCTTTCAATGTTTTTATCTAAATCGAAAACTTCTAAATCTAAGGAAGGATGCCCCACAAATTCTGCGTCGATATCAAACTTTTTGAAAAACTCAACTTCAAAAGGAAAAGCAACTAATAATTTATCAACTGATTTAGCTAACTTTTTAGCTCTTTTCTTTCCCCAGGCCCATAACTGAGGAGCTATATAATAGCAAACTTTTCTATTAATTGATTTGGAATAATTAGCAAGTCTTACATTTAACCCAGGATAATCAACTAAAATAACCAAATCTATATTCTCTTCTTTGATGATTTTCTTAGATAATGCTTCTAACTGTTTGAAAAATTTGTATTTTTTGGCTACTTCCCAGAAGCCAACTACATTTATTTCACTAAAATTTACTATTTGTTTAAGACCCAATTCTTGCATTTTGGGTCCGCCTATCCCAACAAACTCGAGTGAATTATCCAATAATAATAATTCATGCATTAAATTCGCTGCATGTATGTCTCCAGAGGGGTCACCTGCTGATATAAATATTTTACTTTTAGTGTTCGTCATTTACTGTTAATAAGATTGTAAAAACAAAGTTTTTATCTCATTCTGTTAAATCATATTTTGAATAAAATCAAATTTAAGACTTTAATAATAAAATATGTCAAAATTTATACATTTACAGAATCATACTGATTTTTCTTTACTTGATGCTATTACAACAACAAAAGAATTAGTAAAATCTGCTCTTGACTACGAACAGCCTGGTGTAGCCATTACAGACAACGGAGTTCTATATGGAGCATTTAACTTCCAAGAACTTGCTAATAAGTCAGGAATTAAACCGATAATTGGTGTAGATGCTTATATTGCACCAGATAGCAGATTTGACAAAACTTCGAATAAACAAAGATATCACAGAATCGTATTATTAGCAAAACATAGAGATGGATATAAGAACCTTGTTAAATTATGTTCTAGAGCCTTTGTAGAGGGATTTTACTATAAACCTAGAATAGATTTAGAATTGCTCAAGGAATATTCTGAAGGATTAATTTGCTTGTCAGGTAGTAGAGGAAGCGAGATTGCTAGATCTATTGTAAATTCAAACTTACAAGATGCTGAAACAGTTACCAAGACTTATCATGAAATTTTTGGAGATGATTATTATTTACAAATTCAGAATCATAGTAATCAATTCGATGATAAAGTTTGCGAAGTTATCCCCCAAATAGCATCTAAATTTGGTATAAAAACAGTAGCAACTAATGATACTCATTACAGATACAAGGAACACGCTGTTGCCCATAATATCCATCTTTATATAAAAGATGGGGGTAAAACAGAAGTAGATGTTACAAACTTAAGGTTTGGTTCACCAGAGTTTTATATAAAGTCACCAGAAGAAATGCAGGAATTATTTAAAAATATTCCTGAAGCAATAGAAAATACTTATGAAGTATTCGAAAAATGTGATGTAGATTTCAAAAGTAAAATCTACATGCCTAATTTCCCAATACCTGAAACTTCTAAATCTACCTCTTTAGCAGAATATCTGAGTGAACTCGTATATAAAGGTTTAGAAGATAGATATGAAGAAATAACAGACGAGATAAAAGATAGAGTTGCATTCGAATTAAAAGTTATAAATGATATGGATTTCCCAGGGTACTTTTTAGTTGTATGGGATTTCATAAGAGCGGCAAGAGAAATGGGTATAAGGGTAGGGCCTGGACGTGGATCAGCGGCTGGCTCACTCGTAGCATTTTCATTAGGGATTACGAATGTAGATCCATTAAAATATGATTTGCTTTTTGAAAGATTTTTGAATCCAGATAGAAACTCAATGCCCGATATAGATATTGATTTTGCTGATGATAAAAGAGAAAAAGTCATTGAATATGTTAAAGATAGATATGGTGAAGAAGCTGTAGCTATGATTATCACTTTTGGAACACTTTCTACTAGAGCTGTTCTTTCTGATGTTGGTCGTGTACTTCAAGTACCATTCAACGATGTAAAGGGAATTACTTCTAAAATTCCTGTAGTTAGGGGCGAGGTTACTAAATTAAAACCTGCCTTAGAGTTATCCGAACTAAGTCACATAAAAGAGAAAATCAAAAACCCTAGAGATGATGAAAGTAAAAAGATAAAGCAATTAATCGATTATTGTTTAATCTTAGAAGATAGAAAAAGAAATGATTCGATACATGCAGCTGGTGTGATTATAGCACCAAGTGATGTAACTGACTATATACCTGTTAATGTGCCTAAAAAAGCTCAAACCTCAAGTATAAAAACAGCCACTCAATTTACAATGAAAGAAGTGGAGTCTGCTGGTCTTTTAAAAATGGATTTTCTAGGTTTACGAACTCTTTCAATAATTGAAAATACACTAACATCAGTTAAACGAAACTATGGACTAGAAATAGACTTAGATGATATTCCTTTAGATGATGAAAAAACTTATGAAATCTTTTCGAATTATAAAGCAAATGCAATATTTCAATTTGAAAGCCAAGGTATGCAAGAATGGCTTAGGAAACTAAAACCTAAGTCAATAGAAGAATTAACAGCCATGAATGCCCTATATAGACCAGGACCGATGGATAATATAGGTGAGTTTATTGATAGAAAGTTCGGTAGAAAACAAATTACATATCTGCATCCTCTTTTAGAAAAATCTTTGAGTAATACTTATGGTATTATAGTATATCAAGAGCAGGTTATGCGTATTACTCAAGATGTAGGTGGATTTACTCTAGCTCAAGCAGATATTGCTCGTAAGGCAATGGGTAAAAAAGATAGAGCTACCATGGATAGCTTGATGAGTCGATTCGCAGATGGGGCAGCTAAGAATAATATCGATAAGAAATTAGCAACAGAAATATGGGAATTGATTTTAAAATTCGCTGAGTATGGATTTAATAAATCTCACTCTGTTGCTTACTCTTTATTAGCATATCAGACTGCTTATTTAAAAGCTTACTATCCTGCAGAATTTCTTGCTGCGAATATGACGGCAGAATTGAATGACCAAAACAAGTTAGTTAAATTAATAGACGATGCAAATAGTTTTGGAATAACAGTACACCCACCAAATATTAATAAATCATCAATTTTGTTTGATGCTAAAGATAATGAAATTTACTTTGGACTAGCTGGAATTAAGGGAGTAGGTGTCAATGTACTTGAAAAAATTATAGAAGCTAGAGATGTTAAAGAATTTGATTCGTTCGCTGATTTTTGTGAAAGAGTTGACGATAAAGTAATTAATAAGAAGACATTAGAGTCACTTGTTTGCGCTGGTGCATTTGATTGTATTGAAGATGGAAAAAGGGCATCATTATTCGAATCTATAGATATGGCTATTGACTTTTCGAAGTCTTTTAGTAATAAAGAAACTGAGAATATTGATTCGCTTTTTCTAGGGGTTGCAGAAGAAGAAGTTGAGAAATTTAGGTTAGCAGATGTAGAAGAGTGGGACGATAAGACAAAACTAATTAAAGAAAAAGAAGTTTTAAATTTTTATATTTCTGGACACCCACTTAGAGAATATGATGTACTAGTTAAGTCATTCAATAAAATGACATTTGACCAAAATCCTTCAGAACTAAAATCACAGGAAATTACTGTTTGTGCATATGTTACCAATATGGTAGTAAAATTAAGTAAAAGAGGAGATCCTTTTGCCATTTTGACAATAGAGGACTATTACTCTAAAGCAGAATGTATAGTTTGGGTTAAAGAATATAAGTTACTAGGAGAAAAACTTGCCAAAGACAAGGCACTACTCATAGAAGGTACAGTAAAAGAGGGGGAAGAATCACTCAAAATTTATGTTTCTAATGTTATGGACGTTGATGATGCTATAACAGAATTTGGTGATGGTTACAAAATATGGATAGATTTACACGATACTGAAGCACAAGCAAAGTTAGATGTACTTAAAAATGAATATTTTGACCCAAAAAGCGCTCCTAAACAAATATATTTTAATATATTTGACAATGTTTCTGGGTATAAAAACTGTTTTAAAACTGAAACATTCAACATTCCTCTGAATTTGGAGGTTATGGGCAATTTACAAAGTCTATTCGATTCTAGGGTTTCATTAATTATGAAGGGAACAAATGGCACAAAAAGGTACTCTTAAGTCTATATTATCTATAGCAATAGCTGTGATTATAGCTTACATACTAGTAAAAATATTATTCTCTATTTTTAGTTTTTTACTAAAAGGGATATTGTTCCTTTTGTTTATTGTGGCAATTGCAATATTAGCAATCCCGATTTACACTATATTAATAAAGAAGGTATTTAAATAATGAAAAAATTAATCGTAGTATTTATAACTATATTCTCAATTACTACTTATTCTCAGGATAATGTAATAAATGAATCTGCTGTAGAATTATCTAGGGTGCTTGGAAAAGAAATTTTTGAGCTTAATGGAGTTCCATTTTCCCAACCAATAGTAACTGCTACAAATGCTACTGCTAACTCTGGTTTTTTTAATACAGCATTTATTCCGAGAAAAGATTCCCTTTACTTCAAAGTATCTGTAAACTATATGAATGGCTTTGTACCTGAGGCAGATAAAAGTTACTCACCTTCATTTCCAACAGAGCAATTCAATATTATTGAAGCTTCTAAATATGTTTCTTTTGGGGGTGGCCAATTTAATGTAACTGATACAGTTGGGCTATATACTTATCTTCTGAAAACCTTGTTATATGACGGAATTGCAGACGGATCAATTGTAGTACCAGAAAGGACTGCTACTTTATTAGGTAAGGATAATAAGAATATTGAAATTACAGAAGGTTCTTTTAGAAAAAATGCAGAAAAAAGAATATCAGGATTAGAAGCTTTAACAAATTCTAAACTTTCACAAGAACTTAAAGATGAAATTTATAAAACACTTGATGGTTTACCTGGCTCATTTGATTTACCTAAAGGGTCTGGAATGAATACAATGCAATTCGCAGTTCCTCAA
>JAUHXN010000203.1 GCA_030426865.1 bacterium
CTCTTTAAGCGTAGCGAAAGAGGGGTATCAAGACAGAGAAGTGAGACTGGGTGATAAATGATAATAAATGTAAATAAAATAGAAGAATTACTAGAAAAAGAATTTGAATTCTTAATTCATGATTTTGGTTATACTCTAGAAAAATCAAAATATTTAACTGAAATATATCTACACTACAAAACAAGAAAAAGAGGAATTGATATATTTTATGAAGCATCAAATCAAGGCTTAACCGTTGATTTATACAGTAGGAATATTATTGTTGATTTATTTTTTGGTGGTGAAGGTGAAATCGGATTCAATTGTGAAATAATAACTAATGGAGATATTAAATTTGAAGATGTAAAAAGGGTCAGTGCTTCTAAAACTTCTGAGGAAATATTTCAAATATACAACTCTAATACAATTGATGATGTAAATATAGATGCGGTTAATCTCTATAAAAGAATAATGTTGGATTATTTACCAGATGTTTTAAATGGCAAAAAGTGGATTAAACTAAAAAAAAGAAAACAAGTTAATTCATGAGCGGTCTATTCCGCTCATTAAGCCGCTCACGCAAAAGGTGTGAGTTGACTCGCCCCATCGGGGCGTAATATCTGTAGCTATTAACTTGTACGATCTAACAAAGCCCCAGCGGGGCGACATAACATATTTAGAAAGAGTTGAAGATTAATAGTATGTTTTTTAATATACCACCCCTACGGGGCTTATTGGCTTTGTTGATTGCTTTGGCTACAGATATTTAGCCACTATGTGGCTAATCGGATATTTTGTTAAAAACACTAAAACAACCCCTCTTCCCTATTATCAAACTTGATAAGAAAACTATTACGATGAATCCGGCACTTGCCGGATTTTTTTATGGCTGCAAAGTGGGATTTAGTGCCATAGCCCTTGTGTTTATCAAACCCATATTCGGGGAATTCAGCGTGATATTCTTTCATCATTCTGTCCCTAGTCACTTTCGCTATAATCGAAGCGGCAGCAATTGAGAAAGAATTTGAGTCACCTTTTACTATTGTTTGGAATGATTTGTATTTAGTTGATTTGAATCGGTTACCGTCTATTAGAAGCATATTGGGCTGAGTTGATAGTTTACTGACAGCTAATTCCATCGCCAAATATGTAGCATTCAGAATATTGATTTCATCTATTTTCGCTTCGTCAACTATCCCTATTCCATAAGATATTCTTTTGTCTGAAGTAATCTGATCAAACAGCTCGTCTCTTATCTTTTCTGTTAATTTCTTGGAATCGGTGAGCTTTGGTATTTCAAATTGCTCTTGGAATATCACAGCGGCTGCAACTACAGGACCTGCTATCGGGCCTCTACCCGCTTCATCAACCCCAGCTATAATGGGGTAATTATTTATATATGAGTTTTCGTAATCGAAGTTTGGGGAGGTCATTATTTTATTTCATTCCCAATTATTGTTGTATCTATATCTATGCTTAAATTCAAATCATTAAGTCTTTTAATAGTTTTATTATCAAAATGAATCCCAGCATTACCACTCACATATTGGTATTTACAAACACTAATACTTATATCTGCGACTTTAGATAACTCTAATATAGATTCTTTATATTTTTCTAAATCATCAAGTAATAAACTAAGTTTTTCATCTAAGTCATAAGCAGTGTTTTTAATTGGTTCGAATTTTAAACGACTAAATTTGTATCTTTGATTACCGCTTTTCTTTGAATCATTTTTTGACCAACCTTCAATCGGTTCAACACCCTTTATAATATCTGCTAACTCATCAAACGTTAAATTCTCTGACGTGGCTGTAAGATATACACTATGACTATTTTCAGTAAAAACGGAATATAATTTAATATGTGGGCTTTGTTCAATTGATACTACTATAAAATAGTCCTCGTCTTTTACGTGAAAGTATATATAAACCAAATCTTCAGTAGATTTACTGTCTATTCTCGCTATTTTAGGTTTATCATTCTCTAGTTCAATTTCACATACTTCTAAGTATTGTTTTGTAACTTCAAAAGTTGGATTTTCTAGTTCTTCAATCGCTAAATCAATATATTCAGAATAATCTACCAT
Organism: bacterium; assembly: GCA_030426865.1. Lineage (GTDB taxonomy): Bacteria > Bacteroidota > Ignavibacteria > Kapaibacteriales > UBA2268 > PGYR01. The sequence goes on from JAUHXN010000203.1 coordinate 2,069, forward strand.
CCTAATCTATCAATCTCAAAAATTCTTGTCTTAGATTTAGGTCAGAGAGTAGTCGCCCACGCATCACAGAAGTTACCATCTCAGAATGGCTCTCATCTGCAGAAACACCTCTGGCTATCATACAATAGTGTTTAGCTCTTATTACTACACCAAGTGCTTTGGGCTCTAGTAGGTCTTGTAGGAAATCGACAATTTGTTCGCCAAGTTCTTCTTGTATCTGGGCTCTTTTGGCGAAGTATTCTGTTACTCTAGTTAGTTTAGATAGGCCAATTACTTTATCTTTGGGTATGTACCCTATTGCAGCATAGCCAGATATTGGTTGCCAGTGGTGCGAACAAAGCGACATAACTTTTATTCCTTTGGATATTACAAGGTCATTCACCTTCGAGCGATTAGGGAATACAGTTAGCTTTGGTGGTTTGTTGAACCTCCCTTCTAGCAATTCATTTACATACATTTTTGCCATTCTCTCTGGTGTGTCAGTAGAGTTTGGGTCATTTGGGTCTATTTTTAGTATTTGCAGTACTTCTCTGAACTTTTGTTCCAATCGCTTACGCATTTCTAACAGCTCTTCTTTGGAAAGCTCTTGGTTTGCATTTGCATCAAAACTTGGTATTTCGTCGAATAGTCTATTGTTCATTTCCGAACCTCTTTATCTCTACTGGCTCACCGTAGTACTCCACCCATGAGTTAGGTGTTTCATATAGCTTGAGTTTATAAAGCTCGCCGTCAGTAATATGTGGCTTAACAATATCCCAGATCAGAACTGATATATTCTCAACTGTAGGTATTACACCTTTTAGAAAATCCACATCTACGTTCAAATGCTTGTGATCTAGGTGGATAAGAACTTTTTTAACAAGTATATCTTTCAACTTTTTAAGGTCTATAACGTATCCTGTATCAGGGTTAGGTTTACCTTTTACAGTAACTTCTAATACATAATTATGACCGTGTCCATTTGGGTTATTGCATTTATCATATACTTCTTGATTTTTCTGAAAATCCCATTCTGGGTTGTATAATCTATGAGAAGCACTGAACTCTACACTTTTTGTAATAAATAACATTTATAATTCCTAAATTGAATTTTTACAGTATTACGGTATTATGCTCGTATTATTTGTAAATTTGAATAACAAACTAAACAAAGTTACGAAAAATGAAAAAGATATTTTTTATTCTTATTGCATCGCTTCTTTATAGTTGCTCATCAGTTAGCGAAAAGAAAAGCGAGCTGAACACTGAATTCAAAAAACTACGAAGTATAACACCTAAGAATCTAGAATTCTCGGGTAAAGTAGATATAGATATGAATGGGCAAAGTCTAAGTCTAAATACTGATATATACTCTGCTGCGAGCGATTCAGTGCTTATGATACTGAAAGCATTTATGGGTATTCCAGCAGCTAAGGTTTATGCAGACCCAATGTCTTTTATGGCTTATAATGCTTTGGAAAATAAAGCATTCTATGGTGAACCAACTAAAGAAAACATGGTAAAAGCTATGAGGTTCGGTTTCTCATATAATGATATGATAGCACTACTTAGAAATGAACCAAATTTCGATATGGACTATAAAATCAACAAAGAAGGCTCTAATGAGAAAGAAATACTTTACTATAGGTATTTCAAAGATGAGTTCATTGAGTATATCAAATATAATATCAAAGATAACTATATAACTCAATACCAACAAAAATCTTCTGATAATACACTTCTTCTCAATGTATTTTTTGAGGATCCTAAAATGGTAGGGAAAAGAAATATGCCTCACAAAGTAACTGCACTGATACCAGAGACGGAAGGGAGTGTTAAGTTCAGATTTGATGAGATAAAATCAATAGATAATTTTGAAAAAGGATTCAATTTTTCAATTCCTAGTAACGTAACGAAAATAAAGCTATAAACCATTGTCAATAGTTGAATTACAGAAAAACAATGCATTAATGCTATTTATAGTACTGTTATCTTGTTGCCTTTCTGCAACAAAAGCTTTCGCTCAAGATATTGACAGTACCAAAGCAATCATTGACTCTACTATCACTGACAGCACTGCCGACGAGATATATTTAGATGTAGAATCTGATCTTGAGAAAAGAGTAATTTACTCAGCCAAAGATAGTGCTGTATTTATGCCTGGAAAGAGTATGCTGAGACTAAGAGGAGGGGCTAAAGTTGACTATGGTACAGACAAACTAGAAGCAGAAGTTATACTTTTCGACCTAGAGAAATCAAATCTTGATGCTTCTGCAATTCAAGACAGCAATGGTACATATTATGGTTTCCCAAAGTATAACCAACAAGAAAATGAGTATTTTGCTAAGCAACTAACATTTAACTTCAAAACTAAGAAAGGTGTAATAAGCTCCGGCGAAACGGAAATAACTGAAGGATTTTACTTCGGAGAAAAGATAAAAAGAATAAACGAAACCGATATTTTCATCGAAAATGGTTTCTATACTACATGCGATGCACCTCACCCCCACTATTACTTCGGTTCTCCCGAAATGAAGATTGTAAACAAAGAAAAAGTACTTATAGACCCACTTATATTTTATGTAGAAGACATACCCGTATTCATTTACCCATTTGGTATATTTTTCCCGAATAAAGGTGGGCGACAATCTGGGCTGATGGTTCCATCTTTCCTATTTTCTGCTGGAAGAGGGGTAGTCTTTGATGATTTGGGTTTCTATTGGGCTGCTTCGGAATTTTGGGATATGCAGTTCACTACAGATTTCTATTCAAAGGGTGGGTATTTACTAGGAACAGCAGGAAGGTGGAATGTAAAAGATCAATATTCAGGTAATGCCAGTTTCGAATACGGGAAGACTAGATTTAATACTGACGATGAATATGTTACCGCATGGAAATTTACCTTGGATCATAGACAGAACCTGACTCCTTATCAGAATATAAGTGCAAACTTGAATTTTTCGTCTTCTGATTTCAATAGAAATACGTCTGCTAATATAAATCAGAGGATAACTCAAACCATTACTTCAAACGCATCATACAGCATGGCATTTGATAATGGGTCTAATTTATCTGCTGGATATAATAGAGAACAAAATATAATAACTGACGAACAAACTCAGAATATACCTGTTACATATAGTATTCCGAATTTGACATTATTCAAACTCTTTGATAAGGATGTTACTTTCAGAAATTCTTCTAGGTTAAACTACACGCAGCAAACACGTCAAAATATTGATTTAGGTGAAGAAATTCCTGATACAACTTTTAGAAGTGAAGAGCGAAAATACTTGAGTCACTCTCCCTCTATTACATTTAGTTTACCTAGAATTTTTAATCATGATAAAAGATGTTGAAGGTACAGAGCGTGTATCTGTTAGTGTTTCTTGTGATAATAGCACAGATTATAAACTATGTACTATTTGTGTTCAAACAAAACATATAGATAAAATAAAAAATGGTACAACTCAGTGTTA
>JAUHXN010000204.1 GCA_030426865.1 bacterium
CCTCCAGATTTCTATAGTAAAGAAGATGCATAAACTAATATTGCTTATCGTACTAACATTTGGAGTCATTGATTGCCCTTCCCTTTTCTCAAAAGATGACTCGCTATCATTTGAAAATTACGTTCGTAAAGTTCTTAAGTATCACCCTTTGGCTAATAATGCTGAACTAAATCTTAAATTATCAGAAGCCCAATGGAAAAGTGCGAATGGTCAATTCGACCCATTTTTGAAAGCTGAATATGATGACAAATACTTTGATCAAAAACAGTATTTTCAAGTATTGAGATCAAGTATAGAGCTTCCATCGTATTTAGGATTGACATTTAATGCTGGATATGATAATACTAGAGGAATATTCTTAAACCCTGAGAACAATACTCCAAATGATGGATTGGGGTATATAGGAGTAGAAGCTAATTTATTACAAGGACTACTTATTGATGAAAGAAGAACTGCTGTAAATCAGGCGGAAATATTTGAAGATTTTGCTACTAATAGAAGACAGATAGAAATTAATGACCTTATAATAGATGCCTCAATAGCTTATTACCAATGGCAAGCTACCTATGAATATCAACTAATAATAGAAGAAAGTGTAGAATTAGCAAGAGAGTATTTCGAAAACAATTTGCAATCTTATTTATTTGGTGATAAACCTGCAGTAGATACTCTTGAATCATTTCTTGCATTGCAAGACCAGTTAATAATGTTGCAATCGAATAGTGTAGAATTAGTTAAAGCAAGAAATAATTTGAATAATTTCACATGGGAAAATGATAAGAATATAACTCTTAGTGATGATATTAACCCCAAAAGAATAGAATTACTAAGCAGTAGCATTATCTCTGAGGATTCTATTACTTATGTTGGTAATCCTTTATTAGAAGAAAAGAGAAATAAAATAAATTTATTATTGGCTGAAAATGATTTAAAATCAGACAAATTAAAACCTAAACTAAAAGTTAAATATAATGCATTAACAAGCGAACTGAATAATAATATACCTACTTTTAATATTAATAATTATAAGTGGGGTCTAAGTTTTTCAATGCCTTTACTATTTAGAAGTGAAAGAGGTGAACTTGAGATAAACGAACTTAAAATAAAAGAAACGGAACTTGATTTAATTAACTATGAAACAAGTCTAAAAAATAAGCAAAAATCGAATATCGAAACTCTTGAAATACTAAAAGATCAATTACAAATTGTAAAAGAGAATGTAAACCGGTACAAGCAATTACTAGAATTCGAGAAAGAGAAGTTTGATATTGGTGAGAGTTCAGTTTTTCTAGTAAACAAAAGGCAAGAGAAATATATATTTTCAAAATTGAAAGTAATTGACCTATCTATTAAGTATAATATTGAAGTATTATACAACCTATTATTATCTAACCAAATTGAGAATTATTTTAAATAATATTACTATGATTTGTTTTAGTTAGGACTCCTTACTATATTTGTTCTGGTACTTTTGCCAAAATAATATATTTAATGGAGTTTGTTATGAGTAAATCAATATTCTATCATGCTGGTTGTCCAGTATGTGTAAGTGCAGAGCACGATATAGTAAACCTAATTGGTTCAGACAATGTAGAATTAGTCCACTTAGGTGAACAAAGTTCTAGAATATCATCAGCAGAGCAAGCGGGTGTCAAATCTGTACCTGCTTTAGTTACGCCTAATGGTAATGTGTTACATATTAATTTTGGTGCATCAATGGAAGATGTAAAAGGATAATAACGTTTGAAAAAGTGCAGGTGATTGTGTTAATTACATCTGCACTTTTTTATTTTTTTCGAAGTATTATATGAATGAATCGGTTTATAATCTAGATAATCAAAACTCTAATTTGTCAAGCAAGATCACTGTAGCTTTGGAAAGAATATCAGAAGCTTATAGAGTTTTACTTTGGGAAAAAGCTAAAGAATTCAAACTTAGTCCAATCCAAATACAAATATTAGTATTTGTCAACTCTCATAAATCAAAATACTGCACAGTCAGTTATCTTGCTGACGAATATAATATAACAAAAGCAACTATAAGTGATTCTGTCAAATCTCTATTATCTAAAGGATTAATTGAGAAATTAACTAACGAGAATGATACAAGGAGTTATATAATCTCGTTATCAGATTCAGGAAAGAAAATTATCACTGAACTTAATAATTATTCGATGGAACTAAGCAATCCATTGAACGATTTGAGCATAGAAAAGCAAGAAAGCCTTTGGGGAAGTCTATCTGAGATAATATCTAAACTTTATAATAGTAATATAATAAGTATGCAACGAATGTGTTTTAGTTGTAAGTACTATAAACAAGTTCCAGAAGGTCATTACTGTGGACTGTTAGAAAAAGAATTGAAGACCATTGACATAAGGTTGGATTGTCCTGAACATGATAGAAAATAAAAAGAGCCGCTAAAAAGCGACTCTATTTTAATAATATTCTAACTTATACCCTTATTCTATAATTATCTTATTAGTACTTATGATAGTACCATTTACATCATAAGAATTTAACAAATATGTCCCAGTGGAAACAGAATTAGGAATACTTAAATTTGATTTACCATTCATCTGATTTTCTAAGACAACTTTACCTGCTTGGTCAACTAAAACTACATTAGTTAAATCTAACTTAGAATTAGATATGTTCAACATAGAACCAGATTTTACGGGGTTAGGATAAACACTTAATGAGTTCATTACATCAGTTTCAACAGAAGTAGTTATACTAGATAATGCAGAATAAGAAACATAAAATACATCATTAGTTAATTCACCTTGAGTTAAATTAAATGCTGACATTAATTGCGGTGGAGCTGGCTGTCCTCCTAAGAAAACACTATCTATTTCAGTATTAGTTACTTCAATTAGTAAAGCATCAATTGTCATAATACCACCATCTTGATTAGGTATTGTTAACTTACCAGAACCAATAACAGTTCTTGTCTCAGAAATATAAGATATAAATACACCAGGTGTTTCATTTAAACCGTAACTTTCTACTGTTAGTTCAAAGTTAGTTACTCTGTCGAAACCCTCAGTCCAAGTTTTTTCATATTCAAGAGGAAATTTAACATAGTCTAACCTACTTTCAAATGGGATATTACCACCATTAATTTTTAGTTTATCATTTGCTCCACCTGTAATCTGTGCAATAGGGAATACAACTTCCGTGATTCTACGTCCTATTCTTGAATAACCTTGATCATCTGCAAGATAAAAGTCTTTACTTTCAATAACTAAATCGTTAAGTGGATAAATTGCTTCTCTATAATTAGTTGCGTTAGTATAAAATTCATCACCAGAAGCATCTAAAAATTCCTGATTAATGACATGAGTAATATTTAAGTCTGATAAATCCCAAGTTTGATTTTCACCTATTGTTGGTGGTTGTAAATTACTTCTATATTCCAATAGACTACTAGTTTCATAACTTGATTCAAGTGGAAAATCAACTTTATTAATTACTACTTGAGAAAAAACTACTTGTACACTCCCTAAAACTGTAAAAGCTATTATAAGTAAGACTCTTTTCATATAACATACTCCAAAAATTAAAAAAAACATACATAATTTAATCATTTTTATATGCTTATACTAACTAATTAATCTATAAACTTATAATTTAACAACTTATAAAAAAAAGAGCCGCCCTTTCGGGCGACTCATTGAACATCGATTTATAATCTGATAGGATTATTTTATCATTATCGGAGTAGTAACTGTACTACCTACACCTTCTAATTGAATCATATAAGCCCCAGATACTGGATTATCTAATATGATGTTTTGATTGTTCACGTCATTAATTTCTGATTGATAAACTACTTTACCTGTCATATCATAAATTGATAATCTGAAGTAATTAGCTACATTTTCAATCATGAATTTACCGTCTGAAGGGTTAGGATATACACTTACTTTCTCAGCTGAGAAATCATTATCATTAACAGATTTATAAAGTGAACTTCCATTCCAGTTAAATAGGTAACTAGAATTTGAACCAACGTTTTGTTGTTTCTCTTTAGTAGTACCATTGTAAGTTGCTCTTACTTTGACATTAACTGGCAATAGTTCTTCGCCTGCATTGTTCAATGATGAGTAAGCACCCCAACCATATCTATAGTCCCAAGCATCAGCTGTTAATGATCCGCCATTTCCATCTTCTAAATCTGCTGTTACTAATACAGTGTTAAAGTTATAGTTAGAGTTTGAACCTACATTTTGTTGTTTCTCAACACACGCACCTTTGTAGTAAACTTTTACTTTTACGTTCACTGGTAATAATTCATGTCCAGTATTAGTCAATGCAGAGTAAGCACCCCAACCATATCTGTATTTCCAGTTATCAGCTGTTAAAGGATCACCATTAGAGTCTTCCAAATCAGCAGTTACATTTACTGTATTGAAATCATAGTGTGAGTTCGAACCTACATTTTGTTGTTTCTCAACACATGCACCATTATAGTAAACTTTTACTTTTACGTTCACTGGTAATAGTTCTTCGCCTGCATTGTCCATTGTAGAGTATGCACCCCAACCATATCTGTATTTCCAGTTATCAGCTGTTAATGTACCACCTGTTGATGATTTCAAGTCAGCTGTTACATTAACTGTGTTGAAGTCATAATGTGAGTTTGAACCTACATTTTGTTGCTTCTCAACTTTTGTACCTTTATAACCAACTCTTACTTTTACATTTACAGGTAAAAGCTCTTCACCTAAGTTATTCATTGGTGCATAACTTCCCCAACCATATCTATATTCCCAGCTATCTGCTGTTAACAATCCATTTTGTGAGTCTTTTAGATCAGCAGTAACATTTATAGTAGCAAAATCAAAGTGTGAATTTGAGCCTACATTTTGTTGCTTTTCTATTTTAGTTCCTTTGTAACCAACTCTTACCTTAGTGTTAACTGGTAATAGTTCGTGTCCAGAAGCATTTAGAGTGTTGTAACCACCCCAACCATATCTATATTCCCAACTATCTGCATTAAGTAATGCTCCACCAGATTCTCTCAAATCAGCAGTTACATCAACTGTATTGAAAATGAAAATAGGATTAGTTGTTATATTTTGTTGTTTTTGTACAGAAGCACCTTCGTAAGATACTGTTACTTTAGTATTAGTTGGATGACCATCTACGAATGTCCACATACCGTTTCCAGTAGCATCAGTTCCTAAACCAGTGTATCCACCCCATCCAATTCTATATTTGAAATCGCCACCAGCTAGACCATCATTCTGGCTATTCTGTAGTTGAACAAATATTAAAGATTGATCCATACTACAGCCAGCAATTTCTATTGGCATTTGTACAGCAACAGTGTTTCCATCATAGAATCTGAAATCATAATTTCCTGGAAACATATATGTGTTCGCTGGAACTGACAACCAGTGATTACCGTAATCATTGTATTTAACATTACCAGGATAACTAAATGAAACTCTAGTTGGATTAAACTCAACTTGTTCAAGTAAAT
>JAUHXN010000205.1 GCA_030426865.1 bacterium
CATATCAACTAAAGCTGTTATGATAAACGAAGGAACTGCTTTCAGAGTAGATTGGATGCCTTTCGGTGGTACAGCTGACTCAGGTCTTGGCTTTGGTGGAGTAAAGCACTCAATTGAAGATATGATGGATGAAAAAATGATTATGATAAATAGCAGTTATGGTGGATAAATACCCCATAACCTTAACTTAATCAACTAGTTAATGAAGTACTTCTAATTCTTTATAAATCAGCTTTTCATTTTTAATTAGAACAAGATTAGGAACCCTAATGTTTTGATCTATAAATAACTTTTTATCGAATATTATTTCCATGCTATAAATGTATGTAAAATCAGTATGCATATAAAAATCTAATTCGTAAGGGTTATCAATTTTATTATTTGTAACATGGTCAACAGAATCAATTTTATAAATTCTTTTATTAAGTTTTATAAAAACATTTTTATAAAGCTCGTTTAGATTTTGATTAGGTTTTATACTTATTCTAATGTTATGATTTATTAAAAATAGAGAGGAAAATCTAATTGGTATTATGGGAAGGTATATAAACCCTGTAGTTAATTGTTCAGAATGAGGTCCAACCATTACTTCAATATTCAAACTATCTTTTGAATAATTAAAAGAATAGCTTTCTTCCTGCCGAACCCAATTAGATTTATTAGTACTATCAATATTGAAATTATAATCTAACTCTAAACTTGCACAAGATGTTAAGACAAATATGAGAACTACTACTGTTAACTTAATTAATATCTTCATCACCTCACCACACTAATCTTCTTAGATAACAGCTGTGTGGTACTCTCTAGAGTAACTATGTATGTCCCTGAAGTTAATTTTGATAGTGATATAGTATTTTGCTTATCAGTTGATATGCTAATTAGCTTTGCCCCTTCTAATGTGTAGATAGACAGGTCATAGAAGCCATCTTTTAGTACTTTTGGTAGTAATTCAATACTTGATTCAGTTATATTTAAATACTGTGCTAATACTTTATCTGAGGCTACTGATGATTCTGGGTCTTTGGCTTTGATAATTGCTTTGTGTTCTGTTATATGGCTGAATGATACTTCTTCCAACTCATTATTTTTATCATATTCTTGTATACCTATACCTAATGAATCAACTAGTATTTGTTCGTCTTCTTTTTGAGGATAGGCTTTAGGATTAAAAATAATATCTACTATAACTTCACTTTCTGGCTTTATAGGTTTGTCTATATTCCAATCAAATGGACTTATTGAACCAATACTGAAACCTTTATCTTTTTCTTTCAGTTCTATCCTTGATAAATATAAATCTGTTTTGGTTGATAGATTACGTATAGTGTCTTGCAACTTGATAGACTTAGAATCATCATCGAATGTACCAAAGTTATGCTTTTGAGTAGCAAATAACTGAGGGTATACTGTACGAACAGAAATCTCAGAGAATGGTTTAAACTCACACTCAGTAATTTGATTACCATTGTTTACACCAAAACCAATATAAATTGAATCACTGTAAGTCATATTATCTTCAATATTATTATTCGTGAATGTATAGTTTATATATCTTTCTTGATTCGGTGGGATTGGTGTTCCTGGAGTCCAGCCATTTGGCTCATAAGAATCTATTTTGAATTTGGAATTAGGTGTAACTACTTCTACTCTTGTAATGTAAAGAGATTGAAAAGACGACATATTTCGAATAGTATCTTGGAATGATATAGAATTAAAATTCGGATTTCTAATCTCATTTTCTGTAGTTAATATTTCTATTTCTGCTTTAGGTTCAGATTCTATAAATATAGTAGTGTCATTACCTGCCTTATCTACAAAGTACAGCAATGCTGAAGCTGGTTGATTCTTATTAATCTTTTCTAATGACCATCTAATAGTTTGGTTTCTACCTGGTATAAACTCTCCTGATTCAGTTTCCCATTTGAATTCATAGTTCTCTCCAGCCATCATATACGCATCTGCTATATTGGAGCGGTTTTCTTCATTCATTGGCATATCTGTTACTGTAGCTGTATTAAGGTTTATATTACCATCACAATCTTGCTCATAATAAACAACAGGAGGTAGTGAATCTCCTAATGTTCTATCATAAACTGAAAATGCAGTGGGTAGCCCATAACCTGTATTCATATCAGTTCCGTAAGAATAAGCTACAAATTTACTTGTCTTTGATTTAATATGATATATTCTATTTCTATCTATTTCGTATGTAATACTTCCATATTCTTTATCATCATAGTCTACATTAAATTCATTCAATTCAATATCTTGAATTTCATTGAGTTTAATAATTTCAATTAATGCTCCTAATGAATCAAACTTATAAATCTCTATATCTTCTGGTATAGAGGCGTTTTCGAGTGGGAATGTCAACGCTATATTATTTACATAAAAAACAGGAATGCCTTCAGAATGTTTGTAAGGAGCTGAAAATATTGTAGCCGTTACCCCTTGTTCAATACTAGGTAGTTGAAAAATTAATGGCTCATTATCATAAATCCCAATTTCTTTATGTCCTTCGTAAGTATTGTAATACGTGACAGCAACAGGTTTATCAGATGTAATACAAGAGTTTCTATTACCAGTAGGTACTTCTATGTATGCTTCTCCATAGCCTGCACCTCCACCTTTTTGTATATTTCCAATGAATTCACCTTCTACATAAATGTTTGTGTTGTCTTCTGAAGCATATATTCTAAAATAAGCCCCCTTAATTCTTCTTATCAGAGGAGTAAAATAAAATTGTTTCCCCCATGATTTAGTTGGAAATTCCATGTTTGTAATATAATCAAAGTCTCCAGTATCTATTGGCATATATGTTTCATTTACTCCAGAAATAATTGAAATGGGTTTGTCTGATTCAATAAGACTACCAGAGATATCTTGTAAATTTCCACTAGTACCTAACAATAAAACATCACCACTATTCATCATTTTCATTGTAGATTCACCTGTTTTTAATGACTCACCGTCTTTAAAAACGATATTATCATCAGCTAAATTCCCACCACCTAATTTTAGATTAATATTTGTACTATCATAATGTGAGACAATAGTGGTATAAGAGGGGATTAGCCCGTTAGTAAACTTACTCGAAAAATAATTCATACTTATATATTTCTCAGAAGCTCCAATTGTTGGAATAGCGAAAAAACCGTCTGAGTTCTGTATATGTTTTAAGAATACATAGACTAATATTGGATATTCTGATTTTATATTGACAGCCATACTTTTATAAAGATCTGATGGTTTAGGGTTTTCAAAATCATCAGAAGTAGGTTCTATAAAGATTTTATCAATTTCTAATAGATTAACATTATTAGGTAATACTTCAATCGTATTCTTATAATTACTGCCTTTTATACTAACATCTACTTTAGTCCTTACAGAACTAAACAAATAGATTTTCCTGTCTGGAATATCGTATTTGAAAGAACTACGTGGTGTAACTGTCAACCAAAATTCACGACCAGCGTTACCAGAGTTCTGCATTACTTCAAATTCTGATTTTACTTTCTCGACATCTATTTTTGAGTATGATGTAAATGGTAAAACTAAGAGAAATGTAATAATTGAAATAAGTATTTTCATGAAGTAATCCTTGTTCTTTTTATATTATTTATTTTAGCTCTATTGGCGTAAAAGTCAGCCAAAACTCCCGTCCCACGTTACCAAAGTCTTGAATAACCTCAAAATCAGATTTTACTTTCTCCACATCTATTTTTGAATATGCAAAAATAGGGGTGAGAAGTAGTATTAGTATTATTGTGATTAGTGTTTTCATAAGGTTTTATATGTTTTTTATTTAATCGAATCAAAATAATATTTGGGCAAAACATATTCGAAATGATGAATATATTTTTATTCTAAGTTGTAATGGCCTTCATTAATTAATAGAAATTCATAAATATATTTTCATGATTCTAATTAATCATTCGAGTCTCTTCAACCTCTAATCTCTTGTCTGTGTATACTTTAAACTTATATACAAAATGTGTTTTTAAAAAAGGAGCATAAAATTTTCTCTCCATCTTATAATAACCATCTTTTATTAAAGTATCAACATTTACATTTTCATTTTTAACTGGGTTTAAATAACCAGGAACATATACTAGATGGTCGCAATAAAAATCAGTTATTTCATTTGCTAATTGAAAACTATAAATATCTTTAAAACTTGATTGTAATAATAGTTCAAATTGGTTACAATCAAATCCGTTTAGAAATAAAACCCTTGATAATGAATCAAATGCCAAAACAAACTTCGTGTTGCCTTTATTCTCTAGTTTAACTGAGTATGTAATAAATTTATATTTGCTAAAAAGTTCAACTTTAAAACTACTTAAAGTATCAACATTTAAGTCAAACTCTAAATTCCTTTCAATATCAAAGATTTCATATAACTGATCATTATTCATATTTCTTGTGTTTAGTTTTTCACAATACTCTTGAATATAATAATTGGTTAAATAGCTTTTTATGTAACTCTTTGAGACTATGTATAAATAATCATCCTTATCAATATTGTTATGTGCTGAATCATAGCATGAAAACAAGCAGATTGATAATAGTATAGAAGATAAAAGCATTTTCATTAATCATTCCTCATTTGAATCAATTTCTTCATTAAATGAATCTATTAACTCTTTGGTTTTCTTTTTTGCCCACTTCTCATAAGGTTTTTTTTCATAAGGGAGATATTGAATAAATAAAAGCTCTTTTTAATTTTATATCATCTAATTCAAGACTAATATAATAAGGATAGCTATATAATGTATAAAAAGGCAATGTATTTATAATGTTATTTTCATCAAAATAAACAAGAATCTCATCTAACAAATCTAATTTTAATTCATTATAATCTCGTACTAGTTTTATAGTATTATTACTACTACAAGAAATAACAGTAAATAAAAGTACACTTAGAAATATTTTATATCCACTATTCAACTTCATCCTTCTCTATCACTACCAATACTGTATCTGAGTCAACTCTGTCACCCTCTTTGGCATTGACTTTCGTTACTTTTCCAGTTATTCGAGTATAGAGGTTAGTCTCCATTTTCATTGCTTCGACTACTATTACTGCTTCACCTTCTTTGACTTTGTCACCTTCAGCAACGTTTACTTTGATGATAGTACCCGGCATAGGTGGTACAATGTTTTCTATATCTTCAGATGCACCAACCCCTGTTATAACATCTTCTTCATCTTCTACTTTACCAAATATATATTGTTTCCCATCTATTTGGACATAATATTTATCTTTGTCTTGTACTATGATGGCTTCTTTTATCTGATTGTTATGTAATAACTTTACTGTGTTTTCTTCAGAAGATAATATCGATACTTCAAACTCATTATCGTTAACTTGGCCTTTTATTTTTCCATCAGTATTTTTAGAAAATACTTCTATTATTTCGTTGTTTCTTTTTAGTTTCATTTTGTTGCTCCTATTTCCCATTCACCTATTATT
>JAUHXN010000206.1 GCA_030426865.1 bacterium
TAAATCTAGAATTTATTTCTGATTATTTTGATAAAGGCAATTTAGAAATATACAATAGTAATGGGGATAAAATATATTATGAAATTATTGATACTAAGATTGGATCTAATAAGCTGATGATAGATTTGAATAATCCTAATGTTAATAATGGGATATATTTTTTAATATTGAGAAATAAATATTTTGATATAAAAAAGCGTATAGTTATATCAAAATAAAATACTTGTAAAAAGGCAGTTAGTTTAGCTGCCTTTTTTATACAAAATTCTTCCCATAGATTAAAGCGTCATTTCTACTACCATCCATGTCTAAAACTTTAGGCATATATCCCCAAAGAGAAAATCCAAATTTCTTTAGCAGCGATATACTAGGTTGATTATTAGCTATAAGTATCGCAAATAACGAATCAAACATAATGTCAGTTCTTGAATTAATTACATATTGTAATAATTGCGAACCAATTCCTTTTCCTACGTATTGATTATCAATATAAAAACTTACTTCTTTTGATTTGCTATAGGCTCTTCTGTTTGCTCGATAAGGTGAAATTGAGATCCATCCTAGAATCGAATCATTTTTAATAGCCAAATAGATAGGAAACTCAACTAGATCTCTAGTAGAAAACTCTTCTGTATATCTATCTAATTCAATTTCATCAAGTATTGCATTATTTCTATTTCTTATTCCTTGATTGTAAATATCCACAATGCTTGGAGTATCGTGAATACTTGCTAATCTTATCGAAATAATCTCTAACATATTAATATAGCAAATATTTTTGACGGATATTAAGAAATTCAATCATCCCTTCATTAGCTAATGTTACTATCATCTCTTCAGGTAATGTTGATTTTATTGCATTTAAAATTTTATCAGTTCCAGTTACTTTTTGGAACATTTCTTTAGAATTCGATTTCAGATTTTCTGTTGAAAGTAAGGTAGGGTTATTTTTTACAAGTTCTCTAAGTATTAACAATCCCGTTGTGTAAGGTTTAAGATGATTAGATAAATTAAATTTCAGATAGAAACCATTTACATCTTTACCACTAAACATCCCATAAAAAGGTCTATAGTAAGTATGTTGTAAATAAATACCTTCATAATCAACTTTCAAACTGTCTAAATTGAGATAAGGTGATCCAATATATCCAAATGGAGAAGTCGTACCAATACCAATACTAATAATTCCTAATTCACCTATTGTTCCTAGGGTTGCGATACCTCTTACTGAATTAGCAGTTGGAACATGAGGTGATGTAGGAATCCACATTAGACCAGTATCATCCCATGCCATCCATCTTTCCCAACCTTCCATAGTTACTACGGTTAAGTTACATTGCTTTTTAGTCTCAGTCCATAATTCTCCGTTAATCATCATAGCTAACTCACCAATGGTGCAACCGTGAATATAAGTTGTTGGTACAAGAGAAACAAATGATTTGAATTTCTTTTCTGGTAAGTTGCCATCGACAACTAATCCACCAAGGGGATTTGGTCTATCTAAAACAATTACTTCAACGTTATTTTCTGCACAACCTTGAATTAAATAAAGTAAACTACTTATATACGTATTTGAGCGAACACCTATATCTTGGATATCTACAACAACAGCATCAATGCCGGTTAATATTTTTTTATTTGGTATTTTTAAGGGACCATATAATGATACTATTGGAGTTCCAAAAATTGAATCATTAGAAACTGGCTCTCCAGCAGGAATTGTCGTAAAGTAACCATGTTCAGGAACAAATATTTTTCTTAGATCAATACGAATATCTTTTGACATTAATTCAGCCGTTGGTACCCCTTTAACATTGATACCAGACTGATTCGTAAATAAAGCAATTCGTTTGTTTTGGACTACGGATATCTCTTCACTTAAAAGTATGTCGATTCCTAATCTAACATTTTGTGAATGTAATGAATTGTAATTAGAAAAAAGAAAAGTAACACTACAGATTGTAATCAGTAATATACTTTTTAGCTGTTTCGTGGTTATTTTGATTATCATCTACTTCCAATACTTTTTTAAAATAATAAAGTGAATTCTTTTTATCGCCTAATTTTTTATAAGATATACCTAATTTAAGTAAACTACTAGAATAATACCCACTTTCTTTATCCCCATCTACATATTCACTAACGTCTAAGCATTTTTTTAGGTATTTAATAGCCATTTTATGATCACCTTTTCTCTGCAAAGATAAACCAACGTAATAAAGTCCTTCACGGGCTGTCAGATTATCGTAACCTAATTCACGAGCCAAACATTTCTTTACTATATCTCTCCAGGTTTCTTCAATTTCAGCCCATTTACCTTGTTTAACATAGCATCTTCCTAGGTATCTATGAAAGTATGGATTTTTTGGAAATCGTGTAAATAAATCATTTGCATAATAGAATGCTTGATCAAAATCTTTTTCAAAAGAATAATATATTTGCATCAAAGCAACTTCAGCTTCAACACTTGAATATCTGGAATGATGCATAGAAGCTCTTAGTTGTAACAAACCAAGTTTCTTATTACCTGGGGGGAAAAATAAGACAACAGGTTTTAGAATTGGATAATCTTCAGGTATTGCAACAGCAAAATAGTTAAATAATCCAGTCCCAAGCATTATGTCATGATTACCTGGAGCTTTTTCATGTGCTCTCATCATAATATCATAAGCTTCTTTACCATCTGCAGCTGCACTAAACCAATCCTTCTCATTAGTATAAAATCTGGCCCTATAACCAAGTGCCCCACCTTTGAAAAATAAACCAGTAATATCATATTCGTTTTCATCTAATAAAACATCACTTACTTCTATAACTTTGTCAATTTTCTCTAAAAAGTCATCGTTAATTTGATCAGTATACCTATATAGTGTAATTCGCCAAAAATCTACCATTGCTTGTAAAAAGTAGCCTGCAGGGTGTTCAGGATAACGTTTTATTACTTCTTGGAAAGCAACTTCAGCACTGTCAAATTGAACATTATAAATGTGTTGAGCTCCTTCTCTAACCAAGCTGTCGGCATCACTTTTTAATATTGACCATTGAGAGAAACTATTGCTTATTATTAGAAATAAACCAATTATTATAGAATATATTAATTTCATTTTCCTAGTATTTTACTTTCTTCATATTTAATTCTAAATTTTGTAGCCATAATATAAGGGTTTTGTTTATTAATCTTAAACGAGATAAGTGTTAAAAAAGTTAGTAAGAAAGTAGTTAATATACCTTCTTCGATTCCGAATTGACCACCAAATAGCCAAGCATTATCACTTCCAATAGCAGTAAGTTCAAAAAACTGAATGTCAAAATTGATCCCACTAATATTTGAACCTAAAATTACTTGTTGATTCAAATTCCAAAAGAAGTGAAAGGAGATTGGCAACCATAATGATTCGGTTGTAATGTAAAGAACTGATAGCATAACGCCTGCTAAAACTATATTTATTAATCCCATAGTAGAAATATTTGGATTAAAATAATGAGCAAGTGAGAAAAAAATACTTAATAATAAGATGGCTACGAAATCACCAAACCGTTCTCTTATTGTTTGAAAAAATAAACCTCTAAATAATATTTCTTCTAAATAAGCCATAACAAATATTTGAGAGGAGTAAAAAGTTAGAACTTTATAATCAAATATTAGGGAATTATTATGAAGTTTATAATCATACCCCATTAATATACTTACGATTACGAATACTAAGTTCATTAAAATAACTATTACAAGCCCTTTTATGAAGTCAGTAAATGCAAACTTATCAAACTGTAATCCAAATGCATTAAAACTAGATCCAGCTCTCATAGCCAGAACAGAAATGCTAATAACAGAAAGTAATATTGCTAGAAAATATGATAAAAATATTAAACCAAAGGGAAAAAGAGTTCTTGCTGATACATATAAAATTGACGCAATGATAGCTATTATTAGTCTAAACCACCAATGCGCCAATAATTTTTTCATATTTAGTTTGAAGCCTTTAAAGATTCTATGTGCTTATTAATCTTCTCGACCATAAGACCATATACTTCCTCATGCTCTTCGCCTGCAATCATATGATTTAATTGTGGACAGTAAGAAGCATATTTACCTTCGCCTCTTTTACGAATTAAAACTTCGTAATCATTCGCATTTACACTATTAGAAATTTGTCTTTCCATTATATTATTCCCATTTTTCGGTTTACTAATAATTCAAAATTAACAAATTTATGCTAACTTGTTTATTGATTTTGTATAAAGAATGAAATCGTTAGAAAATGAATTTAGATAATATCAAAAGAGCGGCTCGAATAGATAAAAAGATTGTCTATAAGAAACTGAAAAACAAACTTTTAAATCAATTAGTAGACAAATTGTATAAATTACGTGATAGTAAACTATCTACATATTCTTACGATTATATATCCTTTTTTAGAATTGACTATTCTCACAAACTTGATATTACTGAGTTATTTGAAATAGAAAATTTAAGCAATGAAATAGATTCATTTTCGCAACAGTGTTTAGATCATAACCATCAGGTACTCTCCGATAAATTGGTTAACATAAATACTACAATTGATTATAGATTGCTTCAAAAAAACTTTAATCCTAAAATGATACCTTTTTCGACTCAATGTTTTAATAGAATCAGTAATGGTTATAAACTTATAGATTGGCAAAAGGACTATAATTCAAATTTCAGATGGGATTATAAATGGTATAAAGAAATAAGATACGGGAACAATTTAGGGAATGATATAAAAGTACCATGGGAAATTGGCCGACTACAACACCTTCCTATCTTAGCATTAGATTATAATAGAACTGAATCACAAAGTTTATTTATTGAAATAAAGAATCAATTATTTGATTTTATGGCCTCAAACCCACCAAAATTTGGTGTTCAATGGATGACATCTATGGATATAGGTATAAGGTTAGTAAACATTTTAATCACGTTATTTACTATCAACAGTAATAAACAACAATTTGAAAACATTGAAATAGAGTTAATAGACTCATATTTATATGATCATTATTTACATATTAAAGATAATATAGAATATTCTGAAGGTATGAGGGGAAATCATTACCTTTCTAATTTATGTAGTATACTTATTTATACATCTTTTACTGAAAATAATGAAGGGAAGCTAGCACTATTAACAAAATATAGAAATTTACTAGATAAAGAATTAGAATTTCAATTTAATGGAGATGGAACAAATTTTGAAGGATCTACAAGATATCACATCTTTACAAACCAGATGTTATTAACTACAGACTTATTATTAGTTAATAATGGAGTTGAAGGTCTAAATAAAGATAAATTGAAAAATATTTCTTGCTTCACAAAGACATTATTAAATTTTGATACACCACCTCAAATAGGTGATAATGATTCTGGATTTTATTGGAAAGTTTTAGACTCTGAAAAAAGTACTTATGATTCTTTAAAAAAAATTATAGAAAACAACTATAAAACTGATA
>JAUHXN010000207.1 GCA_030426865.1 bacterium
AAGAAAAAATATATTATCAACAATGTTATTGGCTTATAATATTGAATTTCGTTAATCATTTATTATTAAGTTTGTATAAATTAAAAATTGAGGAATTAAAAAATGGCATTTCAAGGTACAGATTTTTTTAGAATAGACGAACTATATTCTGAAGAAGAATTGATGGTAAGAAACTCCGTTAGGGAATTTGTTGATGAACAAATTATACCTATTATTGAGGAACATTATATGCAAGGTACATTTCCAATGGAACTGGTTGAAAAATTAGGAAACTTGGGGATGTTTGGTATAAAGACTTCTGAGAAATATGGTGGAGCTGGCGCTAATTACACGACTTACGGTTTAGCTATGCAAGAGTTAGAACGTGGAGATTCTGGTGTGCGTTCATTTGCTTCTGTTCAAAATTCACTAGTTATGTTCCCGATTGAAGCATATGCAAGTGAAGAAAAAAAGCAAGAATGGTTGCCTAAATTAGCTTCAGGAAAAGCTATTGGCTGTTTCGGATTAACAGAACCAGACCATGGTTCTAACCCAAGTGGCATGCTTTCAAATGCTAAAAAAATAGATGGCGGATATCTTCTTAATGGTGCAAAAATGTGGATAACTAATGGCTCATTAGCAGATGTTGCCGTAGTTTGGGCAAAGTTAGATGGTAGAATAACTGGATTTCTTGTAGAGAAAGGTATGAAAGGATTTTCTGCACCAGAAATGAAAAATAAACATTCACTTAGAGCATCTGTTACTTCTGAGTTGATTTTTCAAGATGTAGAGGTTCCAGAGATTAATAGACTAAATGTAGATGGACTAAAAGGTCCTCTAAGCTGTCTAACACAAGCTAGATATGGGATTGCCTATGGAGCAATCGGTGCTGCTATGCAAGTCTATGAATCGTCAATTAATTATGCAAAATCTAGAATACAATTCGATAAACCAATAGCTGGTTTTCAATTAGTACAAGACAAATTAGTTCATATATTCGATGAAATCTCTAAAGCCCAGTTAATAGCTTATAGAGTTGGAAGACTAATGGAATCTGGTAATTTCAAACCAGAACATATTTCTTTTGCAAAAAGAAACAATGTAAAAATGGCTCTAGAATCATGTAGAATAGCTAGAGAGGTCCATGGAGCCAACGGCATATTGAATGAATATCCGATTATGCGTCACGCAAATAATTTAGAGTCGGTATATACGTATGAAGGTACACATGATATACATACTTTAATTTTGGGTCAACATATTACTGGAATTCCAGCATTCAAATGAAATCAAACGAAGAGATAAAAAAAGAAATACGGTTAAGAGATAGAGTAATCAGAGTCCTTGCTAAGGACAAGCAAATCAGAGCCATAGCTGTTAAAAATACGGTTGCCGTGAAAACAGCTCAGAAAAATCACGAACTTGGGTTTGTACCTGCTACTTTGCTTGCAAAGATGTTATCTGCGGCCTCATTGATCGCATCAACTTTGAAAGGGGAAGAAAGAGTTGTATTAGAAACTAATAGTGATGGTCATATTACTAAACTTTTCGCTGAAGCTCTGAGAGTAGGTGAAGTAAGAGGATATGCAGTACAGTCGAAGAACATTAACTTAGAAGAAGTTGTAGATAGTGATTTCATAGGCCTTGGTTTATTAACAGTTAGTAAAGTCTTGTATAATAAATCTGAACCTACTAACGGGATTATAGAAATCGTAAAAGGAGATATAGCAACCGATGTAGCTTATTATTTTACTCAATCAGAACAGATACCTACTTCTTTGATATTAGATGTAGCACTTGATGAAAATGGAACTATAAGTCATTCGGGTGGTATTATGATACAAGCATTACCTGGGGCATCAGAATCTGATTTGGCACTTGTCGTTGAAAATTTACAAAATATGAAACGGTTATCAGAGATGCTTAAACAAGATAAAACTCCTGAAGAAATAATAGCAGAAGTTCTACCATTCGAATATACAGTAATTGATTCAACACAAGTTGATTTCTTTTGCAGATGTTCGAAAGATAAGTTTATAAATAGTTTGGTGACTTTCCCTCACAAGATGATTGTTGAGATGGAAGAAAATAACGAGAATGAGCTAGTTTGCCAATATTGCAACGCACATTATAACTTAGAAACGGAAGATTTTGACAAGTTAAAGGAAATAACTTTAGCAAAGAGTAATTGAGAGCTTTAATTTAGAAATCGAATTAGAATGGGAAAAGGGGCTGAATAAGCCCCTTTTTTTATATTATTTAGTAATGATGAGTTTTGAACTTCTATTATAATCATCAATTGAGAGATTAATAAGATAAGACCCAATCGAGAAATCAGATATATCAAATGCTATTTCGCCATTCCAATTATTCGTAAAGCTAATATCATAATCCTTTATTTCTTCTTTTATACCTGTTGCTATGTTTACTAGATGAACCTTGAGATCACCTATTTTATCCATAGATTCAGTATAGAATTTTACTTTTATCTTTTCTTTTGCTGGATTAGGACTAGGTGCAAAAGGGTATATAGGTAGATTTTCTGTTCTTGACTCAGTTTGCTCTATACTAGTTAACCTGTCTGGCTCTTTCTGCTTGTAAATACTATTCTGATATCCAGTTAGAATTACTTTATCTGAATCAAATA
The DNA here is from genome assembly GCA_030426865.1 of bacterium. Classification (GTDB taxonomy): domain Bacteria; phylum Bacteroidota; class Ignavibacteria; order Kapaibacteriales; family UBA2268; genus PGYR01. The sequence goes on from JAUHXN010000207.1 coordinate 2,627, forward strand.
TTTTAATAGGTAAATATCCATTTTTATTTTCACCTAAAGTATCATACACTAACTCTGTACCTTGCACACTCACTTCTACATAATTCATACGAAATGAAGTATCTTCTACAATAAACTCTTCTTGTCTGAAATATTGCTGATCTTCAAGGTAAACGCCATCTTTATAATATCCACTTAAAATCTTAAAGGGTTTTTCAACTTGATAAATCATATCGGTTTTTGTATCTATTCGAAAATAGCTAGGAATAGAAATATTTCCCGATTTCGTATCCACTACAAAATAAATGTTTTCGTTTTGACTTTTCATTAAGAATCTTGATGAGATTGAATTTACACTATCGCTTTCAAACGAGAAAATATCTTTTATAGTCTTTAAAGAATCTGATGAAACAGCAATTGTAGCAGAAATTTTATCATCTTTTCCAATAATTTTTGAATAGAATAAATATATTTTATTGTGATACTGAATTGAGGAGAGAAAGTTGGAATATACACTATCTATTACATTAATCGAATCTAAATTATTTTCGTCACTAAGTTTATAGAATACTCTTAATCTTCCTTTCGTGCCACCTATTATTTTCTCTGTATTAACTATTAAATAATCTCTCATATCTGCTACAAATCTTGCATCATTTGGCAAACCACTACCAAGACTCTTTAATGTATTTCCACCATCATTTGTTGTATATATAGCATCTGATTTTAAACTAGAATAAAATTTCCAAGTAAAAAAGATTGCTGAATCTTTATTATAATAATGACAATCATTTATAATCGCTTTATCAATTTTCCCTTCTGATGTATCAATGAGGAAATCTTCCCCAGGCTTGAAAGTAACTCCACCATTTGTAGATTTATATATTAAACTTTTACCTATTATACTCCAGTTTTTCTCATCGAATACTTTTAAAGGCCAACCACTTTCACCGAGTATTGGTGTATAAGTTACTACTTCCCAAGTTTTACCATAGTCAGTAGACTTCATTATTGCTCTATTTTCAAAAGTTAAATAAACTAGATTATTATCAACTACTAAGTCAACTACTCGAAATGTGTTACCATAGAAATATGGGTTTGTATAACTCGATTCTAGTTTTTCTGTTTTAGCTTCTATATTATAGTTGTAAAAGTTTATCTTTCTTGTATTCGAGTTTGCATTTGCAAAACAATATCCGTCTTCATTAGCTATGTATTTATGAATAAAATCAGATTGATATGTATGTTTTATTATTTGGTTACCGTTTATCCTAAAAAAGTTGTTAGTATTTCTTAAAGTTATTATATTATTATCTCTTTGAGCTACGAAATTACCATCAAATAATTCAACTGGAGTTTCTATATTAGTCCAAGATTTACCGAAATCATCTGAGTAATCAATTGAGTTATTCTTATCAATAGTAAATATTCTATCTTCAATTATAAAAACATCTCTAAAGTATTTACCCTCTACATTTATTCTTTCCCAGGTTTTTCCTACATTCGAACTAATTAGAATATCTTCAAACAATGATGCCATCACAATAAAACTATCACTTGCATCCATCGAGACTATACTATCAGTAAGTTTACTTACAATCCAATGGCTTCCCTTATCTTGGGAAGCCATGAATTCGTAATTATTTGTAATACCTACTACATAGTCTTTGTGATTCTCTAGATTTAATATATTACTTTTTGTTCCTGAATAATTCTGTAAATAATTATCTCCTGAATCATAAGTTCTAATAATTCCACCTCTATTACCATAAAATAGATATTCACCATTATCTATTTTATGAATCTGCAAGTAAAAATCAGTAGTGTTGTAAAATTCATCTTCATTGATTTGACTTATTAAGCAAATAGGGGAAAAAAAGAGTATTATTAATAATCTAGTCATTTTGAACTCTATTGACATGTGTTAAAACAAGTTGGAGTATTACTATTGATATTAGGTGGTGTTGTAGGACAATCTCCACCACCGATGTATGTAGGCCCAGAAACTGGATTTATAACAAAAACACCATTATCTACACAAATTGTATATACTGACACACAAAGTCCAGGTTCTGCATCACAAGCTTCAACAATATAAGTGTCTAATATAATATCATGGTATACTTTTTGGCATTTTGCTCTACTACTTTCTACTATCATATTACTTTGACCACCTCCTTCACCACAGGGTACAAATGGGTCTTTACTATGTAAATCACTTAGTACTGTTTGATCAACAAAATCCCAAAAATCTGAATCAAGAGTGAAAAGACTAAAATTGCATGATTGTGTTGCGTCGACAGATATACTACATATAAATAATTTCCTATCACCGCCTGGAGCATCATAATAGCAATATGTTACGGTAAAAGTACAACCACTCACAGGATGTACTGTAGTAATAGTCTCTTGAGTGTAAAGTCCATTCGGACAACAGGTTTGTGAAAAACTTTCACTTATGCAAGCAAACAAAAGAATGCTTGATATTAATAATAAGTACCTTTTCATAGTTCACCTCTTAAAATATGTGTAAAACAAAATTGAGGTCTAATTTAATTTAATTTAATTTAATTTAATTTGCAATTAAAAAGTACTAAATAAGCATTATTTATCAACAGATGTAACTAAATGTTACAATTAAACTTAGAAGAGTTTAGGTTAGTAACAATTTGAGATAATGGAACGAGTTCACTTGTTGTATTTAGTTGTAAATAATAAATATAGAGGTAACTATAACAGAGTCTTAAATCCATCCTGAAAAATGAATTGCTTTATTTTGGGATGAACTTTTTTACAAGAATTATATAATCTTAAATTCGATTCTTCTGTTCTTAGCCATTGCTTTCTTAGTTCCACTTG
>JAUHXN010000208.1 GCA_030426865.1 bacterium
TTTTGACAAATGGAACACGACTTATAATCCAACTTATGCAGAGATTAGTGATATACTTTTAGCGCTACAGTTTATTTCTCCATTGACATATTCATTTGGCTCAGAATATAAATCTCAGTTCCAAACTAATGCTATAATGTATTTCGAGACTATGTCTTTAAACTATACCTTGAACTCAATTACTAAATCCATTGTTGGTCGATACAGACCATTCTCTTACGATTCTACCACTGTAGAAGATGTGCTTTATGACTATGATACTCGCTATTCTTTTTACTCTGGACATTCCTCTACGGCTTTTGCTTCAGCCATTTTCAATATAATCATACATACAAGTCAAAGTGGTGGATTGAACAAAACAATTGGTGTGACACTTAACATAGTAAATGCCACGGCAATAGCTACTCTTAGGGTAATGGCTGGAAAACACTTTTTCTCCGATGTTCTAGTAGGTGCTATAATAGGTAGCGGAATTGCTTATCTGACAACGGAGCTTCATAAAGATACACAGGCAATAAATACTAACGAGATGGAACCTATTCGGTTTAATTTCTCAGTACCCTTCTAAAAAAATCCACTATTATTCGATAAAGTAAGTTCTTATTTAAACTTTATATTATAATGTAATTAGATCTAATTGTATCACTCGATTTTACTGCTAATGAAAAAACATAAATTTTTAGTATTATAAAAATTATACTATCTTACGATAAATCTAAATCAGGGAACTATGAAAAAGATAATAATGTTGAGTTTATTTCTATGTTTGCCTTTTATTATAATCGCGCAGAATAATCTTGATAATTTTGAGACAAAGTTTACAAAATCGATTGTAAAAATAAAATATAATTATAAATCTAACCTATCATTTATACCAATATATTATGAGTCTTCGGGCTTTGCAATAGGTGATGGATCACTGATTGTTACTGTATTAGGTAACAAGAATTATGCAGAAGCTATCAGTATATATAACTCAGAAGATAGTACCAAAGTACCTGCTTGGGTAGTTGCGAAAGACACTAATCAAAACCTATGTATCCTAAAAACTGAGAAGCCCTTTTTCAAACCAATTGAATTTACTAAGCAACCGATTAGACAAGCACAAGATATTGTTTTGATAGGATGGTTGTCCGATTATTTGAATACGAATAATTATATAATTACAGAAGGTATAGTAAGTAGTTCAGCAAAAGATACTATTGTACAAACATCAGCCCCTTTGAATTATGGTATGGAAGGTGGTGCTGCATTAGATTTAGATGGTAATGTTATGGGAATGGTAGTAGGTAAAAACTCTAGAAAAGAATATGAAAAAACTGGATTCTTACTTAGAAAAAAGTTCATTTTAGATTTGGTTGATAGCTTAGATTCAGAAACTTATGTACTAGATACGAATGAGACTATTTATCAATACCACGAAAACCTTGGTGCGTACAAACGTTATGCAGAAGGGGTATCAAATATTTATATAGATGTCAACCCTGAGAATTACGAATCACTTTCTAAGGGATTTGATGAATTTATTAGCTTGACCAAACAATCATTGGATTTGGAGAAAAACCCAAGAACTTATGCAAATTTAGCCTATGCTCACTTACTTAAGATCTATACAAACTCTATAAGTATGAACTGGCCTGATACTGATGAATTAACTTTAGAATATAAGAATAATCTAAATTTAGCTTACTCAACAGGTGATTCCAATTACAAAGAATACTTAGATAGAGTGACTAAAGTCTCGGAAGATTTTTTCAAATTAGATTTATACTCAACTGAAAGATTCAATTATAAAGAATTTAAATCCGATTATTTTAGTAGATCGTGGCAACATTTTGTATCTAGTTATAGAAAAAAAGATGTAAGAAAAGAAGATTTTAGCGACTGGATGAGATACGGATTAACCCCTAAAGAATTAGACGATGCATTGGAAGTCTTCAAGATAAAAAGAGGTGGTATTACAGCATTTCGAAGAGATAAATTTGAAACTATAGGCGACTTTTGGCTCAAAGGCCCAATTAATTTTCTTAATATGACTGAGTTAATTTCAGACCCTTATCAAGACTATAAGAAAGTTGTACCTGTTTCAAACTATTTCTTAGTAGGCTATACTTCCAAAGGTTATGGTATAAGATTAGGTTTTGAAAATTATCAGCGTCGTATTCCATTCCAATATATAAATCAAGAAGAATTCTTCGAAGATGAAAGCATCAGAGAGACTTATTATGACCAGAAGTCATTAATCGTTGGGGTAGTGATGTACGAATATTTTGAAGCGTATTATTTCCTTAATTCCGAAGCCGCATATTACGGTAGTGAATTCCAATTTAATTTTATGTATAATAGACCAGGTGATGCTAATGGACTTACGGACTACTATTATTTTCTAAATCTTGGATTAAATACAGGTTACGATAGATCCGAAAAGCTAGAATTTTCATCAAATAGAAATGGGCATGTATCTACTTTTGGAGCTGGTATTGGGATTAATATATACAGAAACTACTACATTAGGTCAATGATTAGCATTAGCGATCAAGAAAATTTATACAAACTAGGTTTCGGTTTAGAAGCATATTACTAAAAAAAATAAATAATTGAGTACTTTATGAAATACGGGATTTTATTAATTTCATTCTTTTTATTCACGCAACAATTTCTATTCTCGAAATCTAAAATAGAAGTGTTCGAAGAAAATAAGGATGCCGTTGTTAGAATATATAGTATGGGCGAGCCAGGAGCAGGAACTAGCTATTATTATAGTACAGGTTCGGGTTTTGCTATAAACGATGAAGGATGGGTGCTTACTAATAGCCACGTAGTCGAAGACGCTATGGGATACTATGTAGTAAGTCATACTGATTCGGAACCAGATACTAGTGTTGCTTATGTAATTTGGAGAAACAGCAAGTTAGATATAGCAATACTTAAAACGGAATTAGATATACCTTATCTAAAGTTAACCAAACCAGAGAATATCAGTCAAGGAGATGAAATATTAATACTTGGGTTTCCTGGGTCAGATTTGAATGACCATGAGATAAAGGTTACTTCTGGTATTCTGAGTAGTAGCACCAAAGATAGCTCTTTGATGACTACAGCACCTATAAACCCTGGGAATAGTGGTGGCCCTGCCATCAATTATAATGGGGAAGTTGTAGGGCAAGTCTATGCGAAATTAGTTGGTCTAAATGTAGAATCTACGGGGTTTTTAAGAAATATAAAATATTTAGAAAATTCTCTTTCTGAGGCTAAAGACTCTGAAATATCTCTAGCCAAATCGGTTGGTACTAGTAACTACGATGTGTATAAAAGAATGTGTTTAGCTGACGCGGAGTACATTAAAATACATGATACTTCTGACTCCTTGGAACAAATGAAACACGTAGATAATGCTATAGCAATGATTCGGAAGGCACTAGAATTAGAGCCTGATTATGGTATTGCTCGTTATTATCTAGTTAATTATTTATTTAAAAAAGTACAATTACATTGTGAGTTTGACTCAGAATTTGACGAAGAAACAGCAGACAAGTTAATAGTAGAATTTCATAAAGAGTGGAAAAGGGCAAAAAATGATTCTAAAAACAAAGATTATGCTGATGATATAAATGAAAGAATTGAGAATAAAATTTATAGTCTTGCGGATGCTGACGATATAGCTTGTTACAGATGGAGAGACCGCGTATCTTCTTATTCGGATTATGCTTCAGCACGTGAAGCTAGGTCAGATGAACTTCAAGAATACTTATATTATGGATCTACACCATACTATTTGCGACAATCACTTATGAACCCAACTTGGGAACGAGACAGATATAAAAAATATGATGCCCTAGTGAATGAAATACCACTAGCCGTTACTATCAATAATTATTTTAGCTTCCATGGAGTATTAGGTACAGGTGATTTAGCAAGTACAGTTTCAGAAGTAGAAATAGAGGTAGAACCTATTAATGAGTTGAAAGTATTACTTAGCGTAGGTGTTGTTGCTAATCAAATACTTTCACCCGAAGAACTGAACTTACTACCTTTAGATGATCCATCAGACGATGAGAACAATTTTAAAGCAGCCGAATCTACACCTATCAAATTAGGTGTAATTGCCTATGGGTTTAGAGCTAGGTACAATGTGACGGACGTTACTAATGTGTTAACTAGAAAGTGGTCTTTAGAGTACGTCCCATATATACCTGGTGACGGTACTGGTGATGTTAACTCTTATTCTTATGTTGGAGTTGGTAAATACGATAATGATTATGATACAGATTATGCTGTTAATTTCGGTTACGCATTTGAAATTTATACTTCAAGAGTATGGATTGACACACAAGTTGTGTTAGGTTTTGGTCGCATCTCCGAATTATATCAATTTGGTCTTGGACTAGGCTATAGATATTAAAATTAACTGAACTACTAATTATTTACTCAGTATATTCTCTTTTGCAGAGTATGCTGAGTTTTTTTGTTGTTGGAATTAGCTAGTCTTTCTCTCTTGTAAGTATAATCGAGTTTTTATCGTTGAATTCAGTAGGTCTAGCATTATCAAAGCCAATAGCGAAATTCAATGAATCTGAAGTGATAAATTCAGCAATACAAAGCATAACAGTTTCTTCACCACTTTCTAATTTTGTCAATGTTAAGTCAACATGAATTGGGCTCATTTCTTTAAATACTTTGTAAGACAACATCACTTTTTCACCTTCAACTTCAAACTCTTTCCCTCCTACAACCTTGCCGTTCATCTCAAATGAGGCGAAACCATCGGAATCAAAGATCAAATATCCAATTTGGTTTTTATCCTTACCTAACCATTTACCAATTAAACTTGTTTCGTCATTTGTCATTGACAAAAGAGGAATTATTAAAAATATTAATAAGATTTTTTTCATGATTAATTACTCCGAATGATTATTATACTCATTTACAAAAAATTTTCTTAGTTGAATATCCAGTTAATTTACAACTTAGCCCCTTAAATATTAAGGGGGTTGGGGGATTTATTATTTTGTAATCCATCTCTGAATAATTCTGCCGAGACTACTTCACCTAGATCCTTCACTGCGTTCAGGATAGACGTTTGTTTTCAATTTGGGCCCATTCTTAAATTCTGCAAATTCTGATTCTGTCAAATAAAGACAGCCCATGCCTTTGGCTTGGCAAGTTCGTCCTTTTAGTCCTCGCAGTGACATAGATTTGTGCTCCGCCAACGTTTTTAGTTGGTAAATTTTATTAATTCTATACCACCCTTGCCCTCGTAACTATAATAGTCATAGTTTCACCTGGATTCTACATTCTCTTCTCTCATTCAGAATGACAGTATCTACCCAATTACATTTTTGAAATCGGCAAAGTTGAGTTTATCGGCTAGACTGATAGCCGCTTTTTTGTAGCTAGCAGACATTTCGGGGTCTTGCTGCTCTACGATTTTTGATATATTGGTTATAG
>JAUHXN010000002.1 GCA_030426865.1 bacterium
GATATATACTTGAATTATAACTTTGTGACTCATTTTCAACAAATGATACAGTTGGTTTACTTGTAGGATCTCCTGGGTTGGTAACTAAAGAAGCATTTCCAGGAGCTGTTTGTCCAATTGTCCATACACCTTTAGAATCTTGTAATTCTTCCCCATTAGTAAATCCATCTCCATCTGAATCTAAATTGAATATTTTTTCCCATCTTACCCTATCATTACTCATTGAGTTCTCTGCTGCTTTCCCAAATAGGTTTCTTGCTCCACCGTTGATACTAAAGTGGCAATTTAAACAGGTATTAACTTGCCCATTTGGAATAAAATTTTGAAAACCACTCTTAGAAAATACATTACTGCCAATAGTTAAAAAAATAATTATAATAGAAAGTGTAAAATATCTTTTCATAATGTTTTTTATAATTTGTTATTAAAATATACTTTAATATAACATAAAAAGATAAAAAGATACAATACTATCATATTTTTTTATTAAATATAGAATGAATTTTTTTATAAAAAAGGCAACTAATTTAGTTGCCTTTTTGAAATAATTATTTAGAAAAAACTATCCGTTTTCGTATATTATAGTACTTGTTTCTTAGTACAAGAAAATAGACACCATTGTTTAGGGAATAGTTATTTAAATTAATGGTCCATTTATTTTGTCCTATTTTTGCATCTATATTCTCAGCGTATACTATATTTCCATTCGCATTAAATAATTCCAATCTACTACTATCAAAGTAGTTAGATAAATATTCTAAGTTAATAATTCCTATAGTTGGGACTGGATAGATTCTAGAATTATTATTTGCAAATTCTTCTTCAACTGAAGAAGTGGTTGGTTTGCTTGATGCATCACCAGGTAATGTTACTAAACTTGGATTCCCTGGATCTGATTGTCCAAATGCCCATTGACCTTCAGGGTCCTGTAGCTCTTCCCCATTCGTAAAGCCATCTCCATCCGAATCTATATTAAATATTAAATCCCAACGAACATTTCCATTAGATAAGTTATCGAATACAGTTTCTCCAAATGGAGTTCTTGGACCACTACCATAAGGACTGATATGGCAGTTCGAACAATTGTTGACTGTTCCATTAGGGATTAATGAGGGAAAATTAGGTTTTGCTTGAACTGGATTATAGTAGAGAAAGAACATTAAAATTGAAAATAGTATTGAAAAAAACTTCATAAATAAATCCTATATGTATAAATAAAAAATGTTGTTGTAATAACAAAAATATTACTAAAAGGTTACAAGCCTAGTCGGGAGAACCCATTATTCGAGCAAATATCTGTGTATCAGGAAAATGTTCAAAGATAAGTTTGAGTAAAACTAGTAATGGAATTGAAATTATCATACCTGCCAACCCCCAGATATAGCCCCAAAATACTAATCCAAATATTACTGTAAGAGTATTTAGTTTCAGTTTATCACCTGTAATAATTGGTTCTACTAGATTTCCCATTACCATTTGTATAGTTGATAAAATAACCAATAATAATACTACAGGTTGAAATGTATCAAATTGAATGAATGCCATTAATACCGGTGGAATTGTAGCTAATATCGATCCGATTGAGGGAATAAAATTTAGTAAAAAAGCAATAAATCCAAAGAAAAAAGCAAAATTCAAATCAAAAAATAGACAAGTTACATAAACAAGTATTCCAGTGAATAAACTTATAAGAGTCTTGATCATTAAATAAGACAGTATAGAACTTTGTATCCTACTCATATTCTCAATTAATGTTGAATCAGTATCACCTTTAACATGTGCTATATATAAATCGTAATCTGCCAAGCCTATTAAAAGTACAACATAATATAGAAAAAACATAACAAAGGAACCAGACAACGAGCTTAACATATTTGCTAATCCTGGTAAAGTAGCAGGTAAACCATATTCATTTATTAGATATTCTAAGTTGATTTTTTTATCTGCAGTAGAAATAGCTGTTCCAAAATTGGTATTTATCCATACAACTACATTCTTGATTCTCATGTTTAATTTCTCTACAAGAAAATCTTGATTTTCAATAATAGATTGTACTGCTTCATTTAGAATAGTGTAAATAGCAAATACAACTAGTAAAGTAATAATAGTTACTGTAGGAAATATAAGCCACTTAGGGGCTTTAAATTTCTGAAGAAATCCAACTAATGGTTGAAACATAAGGGCAATAAGTATAGCTAATGCTAAAGGAACTAAGATACCTGAGAGTTCCTTTAGTAAATACATTACCAATACAAAAAGAAATACAAAAAGTATATTCTTGATTGAGTTTAAATGTGATTCAGTATTCATTTATATGCTGCGATAATATTCACCTCACAATATAAATAATTATTCTTGATATCTCCAATAAAAATTGAAATCTTTTTAATTAATAATCATACTATCCATAGACATTTTAAAGCTAATTTGTTGATAAATAAGATAGACTTTTAACCTGATAATAGTTATATTAGTAGAATAATATTTTACATTTATAATATAAAGCAGCATAAATAAATGGCACTTTTTGGTAACGAACACATAGTTGTAACGTCGTTAGAAGATGAGATGCGAAATTCCTACCTCGATTATTCGATGTCGGTAATAGTATCAAGAGCACTTCCAGATGTAAGAGATGGACTTAAACCCGTTCATAGACGTATATTGTACGCAATGCAAGAGTTAGGACTACAACCTAACAAACCACATAAAAAATCTGCCCGATTAGTCGGGGAAGTTTTAGGTAAGTATCACCCTCATGGTGATTCATCTGTATATGATGCAATGGTGCGATTAGCACAAAGTTGGAGTATGCGTTATCCATTTGTAGATGGGCAAGGTAATTTTGGATCAGTTGATGGTGATTCTCCAGCTGCAATGCGTTATACTGAAACTAGACTAGCTCAGATAGCAACTGAAATGCTAAAAGATATTGACAAGAATACTGTTGACTTCAGAGCTAATTTTGATGAATCATTAGATGAGCCAACTGTATTACCTTCAGTTGTTCCATCATTATTGATGAATGGTTCTTCTGGTATCGCCGTTGGTATGGCAACAAATATCCCTCCACATAATCTTAGAGAAGTTTGTGCGGGGCTACAAGCACTTATCGAAAACCCAGATATTACATCTGAAGAAATGATTGAATACGTACCTGCACCAGATTTTCCTACTGGTGGTATTATATATGGTTATAAAGGCGTTAAAGAAGCAATAACTACAGGTAGAGGTAAGATTAAGGTTAGAGCAAAAGCAAGTATAGAAGAGAACCACACCGGTTCGAAACAAGCTATAATAGTTCATGAGCTCCCCTATCAAGTAAATAAAGCTAATTTGATTGAAAAAATAGCTGATTTAGTTAGAAATAAAAGTTTAGAAGGAATTTCTGATATTAGAGATGAATCTGATAGAGATGGATTACGAATTGTTATTGAGTTGAAACGTGATGCGATAGCTCTAGTAGTTCTTAATATGCTTTTCAAATTCACTCAGATGCAAGTTACTTTTGGAGCTATACTACTGGCTCTTGACAAAGGACGACCTAAAGTGATGACAATCAAAGAAATGATGGAAAAGTTTCTACTTCATAGAAATGAAGTTATTGTCAGAAAAACTCAATATGAACTAGACGCAGCAGAGAAAAGAGCACATATTTTAGAAGGTTTTATTATTGCACTAGATAACATTGATGCAGTGATAAGAACTATTAGAGAGTCAAAAGATCCTAATTCAGCTTCAAAATTACTACAAGAAAGATTTGAACTCTCTGAAATACAAGCCAAAGCAATATTAGAAATGCGATTACAAAGACTAACAGGTCTTGAAATCGATAAAATTAGGGATGAGTACCGAGAAATACTTCAAACTATAGAAAGATTACAAGCTATTTTAGCTAATAAAGAACTACAACTTCAAATTATATCAGATGAATTAAAAGAAGTCTCTGAGAAATATGGAGATGATCGAAGAACAGAAATTGTTCATGATGCAGATGATTTTGCAATAGAAGATATCATAGCTGATGAAGATGTAATTGTAACTATTACTAGAAATGGTCTTATTAAAAGGACGAAAGTTTCTAATTATAGAAAACAAAATAAAGGTGGTAGAGGTTCGAAAGGAACAGGTACTCACGACGATGATTTCGTTGAGCAGGTATTTCAAGCATCTACACACAACAATCTGTTATTCTTCACTGATAAAGGTAAAGTTTATAAAATAAAAGTATATGATTTACCTGAAGGTGGTAGGACTTCGAAAGGACGTTCATTAGCAAATGTAATTATGAAAGATCCAGATGAAGTTGTAACAGCGTTCCAAACAGTAGTAGATTTTGATGCGAAAGATTCTTATGTCATAATGTGTACTAAATATGGTACTGTTAAAAAGACAGAACTTTCTGCATTTTCTAATATACGCCAAAATGGTATTATAGCTATTGGATTGAAAGATGATGATAAAATGATCGGGGCTATGCTAACTAATGGTGATTATCAAGTAATACTAGCAACACATCATGGAATTGCTTGCCGCTTTATGGAAAGTGAAATACGTGATATGGGTAGAACAGCTCAAGGTGTTAGAGGTATAAGACTAACTAAAGACGATTACGTTGTATCAATGGTAGTGGTAAGAAGAAATGATGCACAACTATTGATAATTGGTGAGAATGGATATGGTAAGAGAACTGCATTAAATGAATTCCGATTAACTAAACGTGGTGCAAAAGGTGTTATAGCTATGAACTTGACAGCAAAAACTGGTAAAGTTGTAGGTATGATGACAGTACTTGATAATCAGGATTTAATTGTAATAACAACCAAAGGTATTTTGATTAGACAAAATATTCGCGATATTCGAACAATTGGACGTAACACACAAGGTGTGAAACTAATAAGATTAGATAGTGGTGATCAAATTTCTGACTTTACTATAGTAAATGAAGATGATGATATAGATAATGATGATATTCAAGAAGCAGATAACCAAGATACACTTCTATAAGATGAAGAATAGTATAAATAATAATAACGCTGGGATATTAATATTTCTCAGCGTTTTTTTTGTTTTGATTCAATCTACATTCGCTGAATCTAAAGATTCGATTGTTTACTCAATACCAAATGAATTTCATGGTACTTTATTATATGACTCTACGAATTCTATTGAAAAATCTGATATACAAAGAATAAATTATAGTACTATCTATGATATTCTTAACACTAGAAATGAACTTTTTGGTATGTCTTTAGGTATTAATGGTCATAATAACAGTTTCATTAGCTATGGTGCTATTGAAAATAATCTAGAACTTGGGTTTAATGGAAGAATATTAACAAATTTTTACAATGGAAAATTCACTCTCGATAATTTTTCTCCAGAATTTTTTGAAAGAATTGAAATACTTAATGGTTCTGATGCATCTATACTTTCGAGTCGCCCGAATAACTCATATTTAAATATACAAGAGATCATATACAACACTAAAATACCATTTACTCGACTATGGTATGCACAAGAAGGTGGTTCATTCATTAGTGCTGATGGTATTTTTAGTCAAAATTTCTCAGATGGATGGAATTTTACATTCGGATTTAAAAAAATGGATGATAACCTTGCTTTTGAAAATATGTCAACTGATTATTGGAATCTACGATTTATCATAAGATATAATATTGACTCCACTTCTTCAGTATCAATTTCAGATAATTTTACGAATAGTAAAATAAGAACGAATGGAGGTTCAGACCCTATAAATTCATTTGATGTTTATAGTCCAATAAATTCATCTCCATATTTCTCTAGTATAGAATTGAGAAATCTGAGACATGATGTTAATGTAACATATAGCAATAAAATGGACTTTTTTAATATTACTAATACAACTTATTTTACAAATGATGTAAACGAGAGAGCATTACCTAACTTTGGAGAGTTTGACACTTTAGGAAATACATCAAATACAGAAATGCAATTTGGTAATAGAGCTAACTTAGATTTTTCATTTGATAATATTGATTTTAAAGTTGGGTCAAACATTACTTCATTCAATTCAGGTGGAACTAATTTCTTTAGAGAATATAGTGGTCTAAATTGGAATATCTATTCTAGAGCAGAATTAGAATTTACTGAAAAAATTAAAATTTCTGGAGGAATTAATTATGGCCATGACTCTAAAAATAGTTTCCTCGGATTTGGAGAAAAAATCATATATAATTTAAATAGTTTATCTTATTTATTTATAGATCATTCATTTACTTCAAATAATGGTCTAATTCATAGCAATAATCTCGAAAATGAAAATGTAAATTTATTTATTGCAGGTATCAATTTAGAATCATTTAAATTAGAAGGTTTTTATAGAATTGTGAATTCTGCAATTCATAACCGTCTAGTAAACGAATATTACACTGAACAATATAATGTTGGAGATTATCAGGCCATTGGTGGTTCAGCTTCATTCAATGATTTGATTTTAAGTGGTATATTCGATGAAAACGATAAGATAAATCTAAATATCCAGACTAGAATGAATCTTATTACAGGAAATGAGGAATTAGAAAACTTTTATCCACTTTTTACGATTAATTGTGGGTTAAATTATTTGTTAATGGTTAACAAAAGTGAATTGAATCTTGGATTTAAAGCTGGTTTACTAGATTCTAAAACTGCACCACGTTATATTCCTATTACAAATAGTTTTGTTACTACAGATAGTAATGTAGGTATACAAACAACTGGGTTAAATATTTATTCTATAATGAAATTAGGCAATGCATTTGTGAAAATAGAATGGGAAAATCTATTAGACGCAAACTATTTTAATGTAGCCTATTATCCAGAACGTGGACAGATAGTTAAGCTTTCTGTAGCCTGGTCATTCTTCGATTAATTAACTTTTATCATTCTATTGAAACTTGGTTCACCAGGTTTATTAATTAAATCTAATCTATAATAATATACTCCAGAAGAAATTGAATTGCCATTATCATCAAATCCATTCCATTCGATAGTATTTTCTCCAAAATTAGCTACAGAATCTATTTCTTTAATTTTTGAGCCTAATGAATTGTATATTGTTATTCGAATATTAACGTTGTTATCTTTTCCAATAAAATTATATTTGAAAGTTGTATTTTCATCAAATGGATTAGGATAATTCATAAGTTCTTTAGTCTTATAGTCATCAGAAACATATAAATCTAATCTCAAAGTATCAGCATGATTTCCGGTAGCATCCTCCCCTATTGACTGTAATTTATTTTGACCTAAATCCAAGTTGTCAATTGGTCTGAAAGTAACCCTTGCTTTTAAATCTCCTTGATTTAGTAATTCGAAATTAAATGTATCTACAGAATTATTTAACATTACTCTACTATTTATTCTATTAAATATAACATTATCTTTAAGAACATCTAATGTCGATTTGTCATAGAGCTCTACTGTAAAAATAGGTCTTTCTGAAACAAATGAATTATTAGTTAGTTCAACTCCATCAGCATAAGCTACAAGCCATGGTTTTGTTGTATCCTCTCTTATACCTATGTCAGTACTAAGGTTATTATTAAATACGAATAGTTCATTTTGATTTTTTTCAGGATCTACATCGAAAATTAATGTATTCTCTGTAGCAAGTCCCGTTGTATTACTTTGTAGTTTCGAATTATAGTTTGAATTTTTACTTATAAAATCAATATTTTGTATTTCAGAAGTAGGGTTAAAATCATTTTCTATTGTAAATTTGAATTCAATTTTTTCAGCATTTGATCTAGTTGATATATTCTCAACAGTATAATCAAACTCAGAATTCTCACCTCTTTCATATTCTAATTTATCTAATTTAGTTTCAGACTTTAAAACTGCTAATTCTGGTGTTGGTATGAAATCTATTTCAAAGCTTTTGAAGAAGAATGGTGCTCCTACACTATCACGACTAATCTCTAAATCTAAATCTAATAATGGATTATTATCATGATCGATATTACTCAATTCTGTTATAATATCATTGCTTACAAGAACTTCACTATCATTCGAGATATAACTACTATGAATACTAATATTATTCTCTGTCAGATTTAATCTACTTTCTATAAATTCTTTTGACTTTCCAACTCCATTAACATTAATTTTTCCTTTCGTTTGATACCTAGTAAAATCTGCTTCTAACTGAATAGTGTCTCCTAATAGATGATAATCAATAGTTGTTTCAGGAAATCCTATTCGAGTAAACATTACATAACTTGAATTAAATTGCAATGAATCGGAATATTGTGTACCCAAAACAGACAATGCTTCCTTTATCCTTGAAATACTACCTAAACTATCTGGACTAATCTCATTATTCATAATATCAGGAGCTCTTGTTGGCACATCAGCAGTTGCTAATAACATATAATGTCCAAAAGGAAGAGAATCCCTAAGAAAAACATCTAACCATCTTGAGTCAACAAAGATGTCTTCACTATTAAATTTACTGTCCCATGTATCAAAATGCCTACTTATAAATGTAGTATCATCAATAATGTCAGGTATGATAACTATATTGAAACCACGTTGTAAACGATTTAGAAATGAAAATTGACTACTATCACTTTTGTCAATAGTGTTAATTATAGCGTGTCTTCCTGCTGTTTCATTTCCTCTTGCTGAAGAAAGAAATACTGAGAATTCTTTATCATCAAACTCTAATCCTCTTTCAGTGTTAACTAAATTCTCATAATTAATTGTTTTACTTTTATTTTTTATTTTATAATGAACTACTGAATCAATAGAAGGCATGGAATGAAATTCAAGAATTTTTAAAGATGAAACTATACCCGTTTCCTTTTCTTTAGATGAATATTCAAGTGTATAGTCTTTATCATTAACTAGATTTTTAATGTTAAACTCGATATAATTCTCAAATATAGTTGGAGTTGTATTCTCATAAATTAATTCTTCTAATTCATTTTTTACCTTAAAACTATATTCTTTTTCTGTACCAGTAGGGTTTACAAACCTAAAAACTGCATTTTCCGATGACACATTCCAATGATCAAGTGGTTCTACTGGTAATATTCCTTGAGAGAAAACATTAAATGACAAGTCAACTTTATTATTTATATAACTAACATCATTAATTAAGCTATCATAATCTGCAAATAATTGGATTTGATGCTCACCAATAGAATTTTGTAAATCAAACTCAAATTCTAATTCTGTACTAAAACAAACTGGTTCAATTCTTTTTATTAAAGTATCCGACTTACCATTAAAAGTATGAATTAGTCTTACGTTCATAGAATCATTACTTACAGTACCTATATTGAATATGCTAAAATCAACTTTAATAGATTTATCATTTTCAGTAATAATATTTGAATTAGATTGATTTAGTATTGATACATCTTTTTTATAAATTACAATCTCTGGTTGTTTAGCAATTCGTACTGTAAGTAATGGGTCTCCCAAAAGTAAGACTTGATTTAAAGCAGCAGTAGCTTTCGAATTTCTTGCCTTATATGAATTATATATACGTCCTATATTCCTTTCTGGAAATTGTTCATTGATTAATGTGAAGTACATAGATGAAGAAACACTAAGAGCAACATTTACTTGTGTGGTTGATGTTCCCCCAATAACACCTACAAACCCTTTATTTTTTATATTTACGAATTCCTCACCAATTGCATTCATCTGCCAAGGCTCTGCAAATGCAGAAGTATTACAAGACAGTGTATTTAAAAATCCATACTTTCCTTGATTATTCAGATTCGGAGCTTCCCAACCTGACATATCTATTACAGTTGGTGAACCATGCCCTAGGAAGTTTGTCCACATTTTACCTTTATTAATTTCTCTCTTTATATCGTTTGCTTGGGATTCTGAAACAGTTTGGCTTGATGATTTACTAATAGTCATAGTATCAGGACAAATATTAGTAGAAGAGAAATATTCATTTATATCATGCATATTCAAAGCAAAACCATCTTTTTGATTATCATCCCCTCCGGCTATTTGAAGAATACTTTTCATCCATGGGTTTACTGGCACTTCATAATATGTCTTTACCTTATCCAAATAATTTTCAAATTCGATATTATTATTTACGGGAATTCTTCCAATTACTAATTCAGGTATATAATCATTACCTTCTAAAGTGCCATAAAAATTATCTGAGTACGGAATTCCATATACGGGAATTAACTGATCTACAAAGCTACCTTTTCTTTGTTTCTTAGGATCCCAAGTGGCATCACCAACTAAAGTCAAAAACTCAGGAAACTCACTCCAATTATCATACGCATTTTGTAGAAAGTTCTTAATAGAATGAGGGCTTTCGATACCAAAGCCATAAGTATCATACAATTGTTCTACATCTAAAGATAATATCTGTTTATTTTCAATTTGAGAAATATATGATGTATAATTACTAATCGTAGATTCGAATTCAGGATGATAAATATAAAATGCATCAGCTTGACTTTCTTCAACTTTTCCAATTTTTGCTTTAGAAAGTTTTACATCTTGAATCGAACTACTAGAATTAACTATTTTTCTTGAACTTTCACCTTTAGGTAGCAAAACTTCCGCACTAAAATAATTTCCACCAGTATTTTTCTGTATAATATTTTCATCTATCGACTCATATTTTATAGAGTTTAATTTAGCAAACATAAATTTGTTTGTAGCAGTGCTAATTTTAATTGAACCGAACAGATTTCCAATTTTAGATTTAACATTATTACTAATACTATTATCAGAAGTAATTACAATTGCAATGTTTTCATTAGTATTTATATTATCTAAATAACTGAGAAAATCTGATTCTAAATCGAAAAATATTGAATTATTTTTACCACCTAAATCCTCAATTACTCCAAAACCATAACTATGACTAGTTAATAATTGATTATTATAGAATACTGAAGAATATTTATTGAATGCAGATAAAATTAATAAATTTGAATTTACTGCAGTTGGAAATTGAATTGTATTATTTACTGTATCCATTGCTACAATAAAATTATCTTTAAATCCATATATATTGACTTTTGAATCTATACTGTTATCTGTAATAAAAGAGAAGTAATTATCTTCTGCTACTGGTAACACTTCTCCTTTAATATTATAATAATCGAATCCTATAACTCCGTTATATTTAGTTTTATCAAAATCTTCAACTACTTTATAAGAATTCAAATTTAGAGTATTTCCACCTTGAATTAGATTTTCTTTTGGAACTATTATTTTCGTATTAATTACTTTACTACCAACATTACTGACAGTATCTTTTCGGAAATTATTGATATAAGTCAATGTTTTATTATAAACAGCTTCAGGTTTAGGCAAGAAATAAATATTAGAAGCATACTCATACTCTATTTCTAAATCAGAGGCAGGGAATAAAGAAAATTCAGTAAAGTATTCCCATGGTTTATTGAAATCGTTTGGTACTCTTATTTCATCGAAGTACCAGTTTTCAGCAAGTACAGTCTCAGTATCTGTCACATCGATACCATTCCCATAAACTCTATCAACTTCATATCTTTTGTTAATACTTACTTTATCTAAAACAATATTAGTTGACAGATCATTTATTATCTCATATTGAGATGATTGAGTTTCACTATCATACACTATAAAGTATGGCTCTTTTCCATTATAATAATTATAGTAAGAAGTGTCTCCATAAGAATGGGAAACAACTAAATAAAGGTAGTCATCATGTTGAATTACATTAGATGAAGAATAGAATTTTAATTCATTACCTCTATTTATGATATGAAGATTACTTGTTGATTTACCGATCAAACTCGGATTCATATTTATTATTTCTGAATGGTTAATACGGGCTATACCATCTCTTGTAGAATAAAATTTAAAGTAATCCAAATTTGGGTTGAACCAATCAGTATTAGATTGGATTTTGTTATTCTTATTATTATTTTTTTTAGTTAATAGTGATTCGACTTGCTTTTTATTTATAATACCAGAGTTAAAGACATTCGGCTTTTCATTTAAAATTACATCTTTTTCAAATCTATATGAGAACACTATAGAATCAACTTTAAAACTTTTATTATGAATTGGATCTGTTCTATTTAAATCTACTTTAAGATTAGCAATTTTAACTCCTCTTTCAATTCCAGAATATGTAAAATCATAAGTAGCCTTAGAAGTATAATTAAAACTTCTTATATCTGAATTTGATTCATATATTCTTAAATCTAAATTATTGGGATTAAATTCATCAATCGCAAAAACACCTATCCATTCATCACTAGAGCTAAGACTAAAATTATCTATTTTTACTGTGAAACCGGAATTGTTCTCAACAAGAGTGTTTTTACCAATTAACAAAGCTGGTAAAAAGAAGAAAATAAATAGAGTAGAAAATAATTTATACATTTTAAAGGTTCATTATTAATGTTAGTAGAGTAAACGATTTAATAAAAAAAAGGTTGTGTTCATTTACTAATGAACACAACCTTTGTAATAAAAGTTACATTTTATCTAATCAAATTATTTTTTTGAAGATCCTTTGATATCAAAAATGATTTTGTCAGCAATAGCTCCAGCAATTTCTCTTTGAACATTATCGCCACTTGTCATATACTCAGATATTGCATTTTCTACTCTAGTTTTAATAATCTCAGATGTTTGACCAACTAAAGCAGTTGATAATTGGTGAATATCTTCTTGTTGCCCTCTAAGAGTTTCAAGTTGAGATCTATTAGCATCCTCCATTTTCTTAAGCATTTTATCCATACGTTCTTCATTTTCAGTATAGAACATAGTGATTGCTAAAAGCACAAGCATCGTAAACTCAAGGAAGATTACAAAAAGAATTACTGATGGTCTATCAGCAGGAATGAATTTCAATCCACGAATACCTACACCTACGATTAGTACAGCAGCACCACCATAAGCAAGACCAGTTACATTGTTTGAGAATTGTTCTGTGAAATGGTGAGCCATATAAAGTTTAAATCCTTTACCCATTTTCAAATGATTTGCTCTCCATTCTAAACCATTTTTAGTATCAATTATTTCAGTTACTACGAAATCAGAGAAAAACTCTTTAATTCTATTATATAGTGCTTCATTTCTGAAAAGTACTAAATCAGTTTCATCATCATAGATATCATCAAAATCAATTAATTTTTTCGTAGCTAATTCTGTATCAGTCGTTGTTCTATCCCAAATAGTTCTGAAAAGTCTTTCCATTTCATCTCTATCTGCATCTTTTAATCTGTTGTCAGGTAGAGTTAGCATTTCTACTACTCTATCATTAAATCCAGTTTGAAGCCTAATTTTAACTTTAACATGGTCGATTTCTTTCTCAAATAATGCAGCCATTAACCCTAAAGAAGAAGGGAATATTATAGTTAAAAATACACCAACGAATAATCCTATTACTAATGATAAAATCCAGAAACCAATATGAGGTTCCAAGAATATAGGGTTCTCACCAAGTTTAGGAGCTTTAACATACCATTCTCCAGACTTTTTAGAGTAGCCGTGAGTCTCTAAGTTTCTATCATTCCAAGTAAAGTCAATTATATATTCACCGTTGATTAAATCTTTTGCAACTGGTGTATTTGATCCTATTGAAGCTTCTTTTTCCTTAGAAGTCGAACCCCACATAAGGCCATCAAACTCAACAAAACCGATTTTACCTAAGTCATCACCAGAAGGTGAGAATTGAGATATAACGAATGCTGCCGTTGCTCTTGGTAATATGTGAAAGTGCATAAAATAACCCACAACAAATGTGATAGCTAAGAATACTACCCATTGTACAAATCCTGCACCGCTGTGTTCTTTATTTCCTGTCATTGTATTTGGAGACATAGATTAACCCTTAAATTAATTATTAAATAATTTTTTTTTCGTACTTTAATTATATTTTTTACTAAAACTGCTGATAGTAAAGCATAAGATAAGATTTAGTTTTTATTTCTACAAATAAAAGTTTTCAATATTTAACTTTAAATCAAAATATGTCGTATATTACTTTATGAGATTTTTAAATTCACATACTAACTACTTTAACTCTTCTAAAGGCACAATTAGAGGTAATTCTGCATTATCATTTAGTTCCTATCATTCGAAACTCATTTATATTTTACTACATACGTCTATCCTTTGTATAAATATATATTATTCAATTAAGTAGTTTAATATAAATTAATCAAATCTAAACATGGAAAAGTATGAAAAATTCAAAGTATTCACCAAAATTTAAAATAAATAGTTCTGAAGTTTTAGAATCCATCTCAAAACATCAAATCGGAGATGGAATGTCTATTGTTGTTGATAATAAGAATA
The DNA here is from genome assembly GCA_030426865.1 of bacterium. Taxonomy (GTDB): domain Bacteria; phylum Bacteroidota; class Ignavibacteria; order Kapaibacteriales; family UBA2268; genus PGYR01. The sequence goes on from JAUHXN010000002.1 coordinate 14,317, forward strand.
GTTTCGGTAACATTGTCGATAGAAAAACAGGTAAGAGCTATATTGATTTCTTTACTTGTTTCGCATCAATGCCATTAGGATATAATCACCCGAAAATGCTTGAACCTGAATTTGTAGATTATATAGGAATGAATTCTATAAACAAACCATCAAATTCTGATTTATATTCAGAAGTACAAGCTACTTTTACAAACACATTGTTCAATATAGCCGTTCCTGAGAACGATTTTAAGTATAGTTTCTATATTGAAGGTGGAGCTCTTGCTGTCGAGAATGCACTTAAAACTGCAATGGATTGGAAAGTTCGGAAAAATATAAAGAAGGGAATTCATGGCGAAAAGGGCACTAAAGTATTACACTTCAAACAAGCATTTCATGGTAGAAGTGGTTATACTCTTTCTATTACTAATACTGATCCTGTGAAAGTTTTATATTTTCCAAAATTTGACTGGCCAAGAGTTGATAATCCAAAAATAGTATTTCCTATTGAAGAAAACATCGAAGATATTATTGAGAAGGAAAAGCAATGCATCAAGCAAATTAAAGATGCTTTCATTAATAATAAAGATGAGATTTGCTGTATAATAATTGAACCAATACAAGGCGAAGGTGGTGACAATCATTTTAGAAATGAATTCTTTGTTGAATTAAGAAATATTTGTGATGAAAATGAAGCATTATTGATATTTGATGAAGTTCAAACTGGTGTAGGTATGACAGGGAAAATGTGGGCATATCAGCATTTAACAATAAAGCCAGATATTCTTTGTTTTGGTAAAAAAATGCAAGTATGCGGTATTTTATCCAATACTAGGATTGATGATGTTGAAGACAATGTATTTCATAAATCTTCAAGAATTAACTCTACATGGGGTGGGAACTATACTGATATGGTTAGAATTACAAAGTATTTAGAGATTATAGAAGAAGAAAATTTAGTTGAAAATTCAATAGATATGGGATATTATTTACACTCCCAACTAGTTAATATTCAAAATCAAAATTCAGATATAATTACTAATGTTAGAGGTAAAGGACTTTTCAGAGCTTTCGATATAAAAGAAGAGCTTAGAAAACCCCTACTAAATCAGTGCTTTGAGAATGGGCTTATATTACTAGCTTGCGGAAATAATTCGATCCGCTTTAGAACTCGTCTTAATATAACTGAAAATGAATTAGATGAAGGAATTAGACTAATAAATAAATCTTTGAGTGAAATCAGATAAATAATTTATCTAATTCATTAACAATATTCATTTTAACTTCTTGAAATTCTTGGTTGAGGGTACGTGCACCTGCAGCAAACTTGTGCCCTCCACCACCGAATCTTGCTGCTGTTTCTCTTACTGAATAGTTGCCTTTTGATCTAAATGAGATTCTTAGTTCTCCTTTTTCTCTTTCGGTAATTAAAACTCCTACTTCTACTCCTTTTACAGAAAGAGTATTCGAGACAAAACCTTCGGTATCATCCTCAATTGCATCAGCCTTATCAAAGTCACTTTTACTTAATGACATTATCGAAATACGACCTTGATTATATAACTCCATATTTGCAAGAGACATTCCTAATAATTTTAGAGCTTGAACTGTTTTCTGATTGTATATCTCGTCATAACATTTTACAGGGTCAGCTCCGTTTTCTAAAAGCTTTGCCACTATATAATGTGTTTCAGATTTAGTTTTATCAAATCTAAAACTACCAGTATCTGTCATTATTGCAGTATATAATGCGTTTGAAATTCGCTTATCAAACTTTCCATTTAATGCATCTATTAAAACCCATATTAATTCACCAGTTGAAGTTGCTTCAGTGTCTATCATTTCCAAGTCCGCAAATGGTTTCGGCTCTAAGTGATGATCTATCATTACTTTGTATGCATTAGACATGGCAACAGCATCACCAGCTTCTTTTAGTCTATTCAAATCATTCAAATCTAATACAAATATTAAATCTGCACCGATAATATCTTCCATTACTCTATCATCATATCTTTGTATATTTTCACACCCTTCCAAAAATTTAAGATTATTATTAATGCCTCCAGTAATAAACATCTTGGATTTTTTATTGAAATGCTTTTTAATAAAAAAATGTAATGCTAACATTGAGCCAATAGCGTCACCATCAGGGCTTACATGAGAAGTTATAATAATATTATATGATTTTTCAATTTTTTCGGATATTGCAAGAGCTTTTTCTGTAAAATTCATTTTTATTGGATTTGTTTAAATAATTGTCTTAATTTAAGACTTATTCTGTAAATAATACGAACATATAATGACTTTCGACGAAAACGAAGAAGAAATAGAAAATTTGAGAAATCGCTACAAACGGTATACTCCTAATGTAGAAAATGATAATGAAGTAGTAACTAAGGAAACCAATAATAAATTTTTTAAACTAGTTAGCAAAGGCAAAAATAGTTTTAAGTATTTAATTACATTTTTTAGTTTTATTATAGTTTTATTTTTATTGATTTTTATTGCAGATAAATGGATATTACCGTCAGTAGTACATGATAGAGAAACTGTTACTGTACCTTCTATAGAAGGAAAAAGCTTAAAAGAAGCTTCTGTTATACTTAATGCAAATAATCTATTTTATGAGATTGTCAGTGAACAATATTCTGGAAAGGTTGAAGGTGTTATATTAAAACAGGTTCCAGAACCAAATAAACAAGTGAAAAGCAAAAGACCTATTTTCATAACCATTAGTAAAGGGAAAGAGACAATAGAAATGCCTGATTTGACAGGAATTTCTGTTAGGCAAGCAAGGGTAAATCTTTACAATAATGGTTTAAATATTGGAGATATAAAGTATACTTATAGTGATTTAGTTCCAAAAGACTCCGTTATATCTCAGAATATAAAAAAAGGAAAAAGCTTAATATATGGTGATACAGTTGATTTGATAGTAAGTAAGGGACCAGAAAATCAAATCTTCATACCCAAATTATCAGGTATGGCTTTAGAAGGAATAGAAGACTACCTTATTTCTGAAGGATTTAAACTAGGAAATGTAGAATTCATAGAAAATGATACATTTGTACCCGGTACTATTATCTCACAACTTCCCCAATCTAATACTCTTGCACAGACTGGTCAATATATAAATATTGTTGTTGCGAAATAGATTAAACCTTTTGCAAGTTCTAGTTGTCTAATATATAGTTAATCAATAATTATATCATAAAGAGGTTATATATGAAAAAAATGAATTTATTTGTAAGTACTCTAATATCGTTAGTACTTATTTCTAGTTTTGCTCTTATTGCTAAAGGTAATAAAGGGCACGGAAAAAAAGGCAAATGTGGAGTTGAAAGAAATCATCTTACACAAGAGATGGCAGACAAAATGAATCAACTAAAAGATGAATTTGATTCGCAATTGAGTGAAGATGAGTTGAATTCATTAAACGCATTAAGACAAAAAGTAAAAGCAGAGAAACTTGATTTAAAGTCTCAAATTACAGGAATAAAGAATTCTGATATTTCTAAAGAAGATAAAAAGACTAAAATTAAAGAATTAATGGAGTCAAAAAAAGATAACCGAGACGAAGTTAAAACTGAATTAAAGTCAATTTTAGAAAATAACGAAGATTTAGTTGAATCTTTATCTACTAGTCTTAAAGAATTGAGAACTGAATTTGGTCATTCAAAACAAAGAAAAGGGCAGAAAGATCATAAGGAATCTGATAAGAAGGGTCATCACATTGCTAGGTTTATCTTGCATGATGATTTTGTAGCTTCAACTAATAATTTTAATGAAATAGTTCAGAATTCGAAAAAACTGGATTTGATTGTAAATGAAGATTTATTGACATTTAATAGTCCTGCAGAATCTAGTAATTCAACTTTTACTTTATATGATTTGAATGGTAATAAAATTACAAACATATCTAATCAGAATATAACTGTAGGAGAAAACTCAATCAATTTGAATTCACTCAATACAAAACTTGAAAAAGGTAGATATTTTCTAATCATAGAGAACGAAAATGGCGTTAGTTCTGGTAAGTTTATTTATCTGAAATAAGCATTGTAAATATCATTATTACTAAGAGCTTGTAAACTTTTGTTTATAAGCTCTTTTTTTTGTCTCTTTCATTATAAGTCAATATAACTTAACTTTGATAATTAGAAAAACTAAACTTAAAAAAAAACTAATGTCATTAAATCTCTCAAAAGAAAATCAAAAAATAGATCCTAAAATATTCAGTACTTTAAATGAAAGACAGTTTGATGGTGTCAATAAGATAAATGGTCCGACTTTAGTATTAGCTGGTGCAGGTAGTGGAAAAACAAGAGTATTGACTTATCGTATTGCTAACTTAATCTCTCAAAGTGTGCCCCCCTACAAGATTCTAGCATTAACATTTACTAATAAAGCTGCCCGAGAAATGACGGAAAGAATTGCAACATTAGTAGGAGAACAAGCAGCTAAAAGTGTTTGGGCCGGTACTTTCCACTCTATTTTTGCTAGGATACTACGGTATGAAGCAACGGCTATAGGTTATACTTCTGATTTTAGTATATATGATGCAGATGATCAACTTAGTGCCATCAAGAAGATAATGAATCAAGAAGGTATTTCTCCCCAATCTTTCTCTCCTTATCAAGTTAGATCTAGAATAAGTAATGCTAAGTCAAATATGCTTAATCCAACTCAATTTTCTGAGGAAGCAGAAAGTACTTTTGATAAACAAGTAGGTTTAATTTATATAGGTTATGAAAAATATCTAAGGCAAAGTAATGCAATGGATTTTGACGATATACTAATCAATATGATTAGGTTATTAAGAAGTTCAAAAGAGATATTAAATAAATATCAAACAAAATTTAAGTATATATTAGTTGATGAGTATCAAGATACAAATAGAGCTCAATATATAGCAATCAGAGAGCTTTCTAAAGCTCATAGTAATATATGTGTTGTAGGTGATGATGCTCAGAGTATTTATAGATGGCGAGGAGCTGAGATTAGGAATATCCTTGACTTCAAAAAAGATTATCCAAATGCTAATGTTGTTAAACTAGAGCAGAATTACCGTTCTACTCAAACGATTTTGGATGCAGCTGACTCGGTAATTAAGAACAATAAAAATCAGTTAGAGAAAAAGCTTTGGACTGAAAATCCTAAAGGTGATTTAGTATTAATTACGGCCGGTGATGATGAACGTCATGAGGCAGAACAAATAGCCCAAAAGATAAAAGAGCTTACTTTTCAGGATTTTTCAAATAAAGATATTTGTATACTCTATAGAACTAATGCTCAATCATTAGCCTTGGAGAGTGCATTAAAAAAAGAAAGGATTTCTTATGTAGTAGTCGGTGGTATATCTTTCTTCAAACGTAAAGAAATAAAAGATGTAATTTCATATTTACGTTTGCTTATAAATCCAAATGATAATGAATCATTTGATAGAATAATCAATGAGCCACCAAGAGGTCTTGGCAAGACTTCATTGCAACATTTGTATGGATATGCTTCCCAAACTGGAAACTCTTTCTTAGCAAGTAGTGGTGAAGCAGATTTGATAGACCAATTACAAACAAGAGCACAAAAATCTTTCAAACAGTTTCATCATCTTATTGAAAAGTATCGTACAAAATTTGAAGCTGAAGAAAGTAAATCAGGTGTACTATTAGAGTTTATAGAAGCTACAGAATTACCTGAAATGTTCAAAGAAATTGGTACTGATGAATCCTTGGATAGATGGAATAATATTCAACAATTAATTTCTGATATAGGATTATTTTTTAGAGAAAATGAAGGTGTAACACTAAACGATTACTTACAACAAGTTGCTCTAATTACTGATTTAGACGAAACAGAGATGGATAACGAACAGATAACTATGATGACTCTACATAGTGCGAAGGGACTTGAATTTCCTTGTGTTTTTGTTGCCGGTATGGAACAAGGGTTATTTCCGTTAGAAAGAACAGAGAACGTATTAGAAGAAAAAGAAGAAGAAAGAAGATTATTTTACGTAGGTATAACTAGAGCAAAAGAGAAATTGTTTTTATCTTATGCTAAGCGTAGGAGTAGATTTGGAGAAACCAAGTTCACTTCTCCTTCACTTTTTTTACATGAAATAAAATCGGAATTAGTTGTTTGGAAAGCGAAAAGCATTCAGAAAAAAAGTGTAAATGAAAATGTTCGCTCAGCTTTTAGTAGTCAACCTACTCAAAACCGACCTCAAAGAAATGATTTTGATCAAACAATTGAGTATAGTTATTCTCAAGTCGACGAAACTCTAACTGAATATAAAGTAGGTGATAAGGTAAGTCATATTAAGTTTGGCAATGGTACTATAACAGGACTAAAAGGTATAGCTGACAAACGTCAGGCAGTGGTTAGATTTGACAATTTTGGGAAAAAAGCTTTAATGTTAAAATACGCAAAACTGAATAAGATTAATTAAATATTAGATACACTTTTGAAAAATTCAGAATAGTATAATAATCTAGATTGGTCATCCAAATCTGATATTCTATTATAAGCTTTTACTTTTGCTTGATTTAATAAATTACTCTTTAAATCAGAACTATTGAATTCACCCATAGTCGATATATGTTCAAATGCACTTTTTGTCCTGTCCATTTGACGTAATGTCTGAAATATTTTAAGTTTTTTTGATTCATCACTATCCATAAGTAATTTTTCAAAAACAGTATATGTATACAAATAGTTACTTATTTTATTATAAATTTTAGAAAGTTGTGTAGTATCGAAGTCCTCAACGTAACTATATATTCTTGAATTTAATTCTTTTCTTTCATCCATACTTAAAGAATTTAGGAAGTCTCTGGGTGGCACCCAATTGTTAGAATAAATTGAAACTGTAGATTCGTTTTGAAGTATAGAATAAGGTCTCAGTTCGTCTATTGAGAAAAATGAAATATGAAGAGCCTCTTGACCGTACTCCAACTCAAGTTTTCTTATAAACTCCTTTATATCAACATCATTGTTTGTTTTATTAGTACTTACTTCAGGAATTAAAAACAACCACCCAAACATTAATAAAGCAAATATTTTCATTGTGTTACCTATTACTATTAACTTTTCATAATAATAAAGGTACAAATAACGTGCCAACTGAAATAGGCAAAACTAATTTACTTATAATGATTCGGGATATAGATTAAATATATCTTCTACAGTTTCTCTTCTTCTTATTAATGAATGTTTGTCGCTGTCAACCAATATTTCAGGTGGACGCATTCTATTATTATAATTAGAAGCCATTACATAACCGTATGCTCCGGCATCTAAGAAAGTGACTATATCTCCTTCCTCAACAATCGGCATCATAATATTTTTTGCAAAGATATCTGAATTCTCACAAATTTGACCACAAAGGTTAACTTTCTCTGTGTATTCGTCTTTACCGTATACTCTAACTCTGTGATATGCACCGTAAAGTGCAGGTCTAATTAGGAAATTCATACCTGCATCAAGACCTACAAACTTCTTATAGCTTTCTTTTATTGCAGTGACAGATGTAACTAGATATCCTGCATTACCTGCTAGATATCTTCCTGGTTCAAGAATTAATTTGGGTCTGCCAAATCCATATTTATCACAATTCTCTATAAACACTTTAGCTACTTTTTCACCCGTGGCTTCTACGTTGAGCTCATCTTCCCCATCATAATAAGGAATTCCGAATCCCCCTCCGATGTCGACATACTCTGGGATTATATCTAATTCATTAAAAATATCTCCTGCTATCATCATTAGTTTATCGACAATTTCAGCAAAGAAATATGGTTCTAAGTTATTAGACCCTGTCATCATATGTATTCCAAAGCGTTTAACCCCAGCATCCTTAGCCAACTTATAAGCTTCAAAGGCCATTTCGTATGGGACTCCAAATTTTGCTTCTGTACCAGCTGTTGTAATTCCTTCGAAACCTCCCCTACCATATCCAGGGTTTATTCTAAATGATACTAATTCAGGAGTATGTATTTTTTGAAGTCTTTTGAATGATGTAATATCATCAAGATTCAGCATTAATTCTTCTTTTGCAACAGTATTCAAATCTTCTGGACTTTCATAATTACCTGTATAAAGAATTCTATCATTAGTGAAACCAGCTTTTTTTGCATAATGAAATTCGAATGGTGAAGAACAATCAGCACCACATCCTAATTCATTAAATATCTTTAGTACATTGATATTGCTATTAGCTTTTACTGAAAAATGGATTTTCGTATTTTCATAGTGCTTTACAAAAGCATCATTTAACCTTTTATAATTATTTTGGAATTTCACTTTATCATAAACATAAAATGGAGTCCCGTATTCACTTGCAAGCTCTTTAATATCAACGTTTGCTATATTTTTCATATTTTATATTATTTACTTATTCAAAAAACTCTTGGTCTAAATCACTACTAAAAAATTCTTCATGTAAAAGAGAAATTGCTCTTTGTAAATCTATTTCTTTGACAACAATACTTAAATTTACTTCGGATGCACCTACACTAACCATAGAAATATTAATACCTTTCAATGATCCGAAAAGTCTATTAGCTATACCAGCTGTTTGTTTGATACCTTCACCAATAGCAGCAATAATAGCATTATCATCTGTTATAACAACATCGCCTAATTGAGAAAGTTCTTTTTCTATCAGAGGATTATACTCATTTTTATCTACAGTCACAGAAATACTTACTTCAGAGGTAGTTACAATATCAACAGGTATTTTTAGATTCTCAAATATTTGAAAAACTTTACTCATAAATCCATATGCACCCAACATACGGTTAGAACATAAAGTTATAGTTACAACGTTTTTCCTAAAAGCAATAGCTTTTATCATTTTGATGTTGCTTTTTTCAGAAAGGACTAAAGTTCCTTCGTCACTTGGATTAAAAGTATTTTTAACTCTAACTGGAATGCCTTTCTTAACTGCTGGATGTATCGTACTAGGATGTAATACCTTAGCTCCAAAAAAAGACAACTCTGATGCTTCAGAATATGATAATTTTCTTACCTTCTTTACACCATCAATAACTCTAGGATCAGAAGTTAAAATACCGTTTACATCAGTCCATATTTGTAATTCATTTGCTCCTAATGCCGATGCAATTACGGCCGCAGAATAGTCAGATCCACCTCTACCAAGGGTTGTCGGTCTCCCCTCCTCATCAGAAGCTATAAAACCACCCATTACGGTAATATCATTAAGATTAAATTCAGAATTAAATCTATCCAAGATAATATTACAACTTATTACAAATTCTAATTCAGCATTCGTAAATCGGCTATTCGTTTTCATTACTTCCCTAGCATCTACATGAGATGACTTAAGTCCTTTACTTGTAAAGTATGTAGAAATAATAGTAGAAGATAATATCTCACCTTTTGACATTACTACATCTTTCAATTGTGGGGATAAAGGTAAATAATTCGTTATTACATCTATCTCAGAAAGTTCATTTCGTATGAAATCTTTTAGCTTGTCAAGAACCCCTAATTCGTTTGCTATACTAGAGTGCTTTTTGAAAAGTTCTGAAAGTATGGGTGATATTGCATCTTTACTACTATTACAAATATCTACTAGCATATTAGTTACACCTGCATGAGCAGATACAACAATAGCTTGTTTACCATTGTTTTTAGAAACTATTTCATATACTTTTGATATAGTTTCTGCGTCCTTTACTGAAGTCCCACCAAACTTGAGAACATTTAGTTCCATAGCATTCATAACTATTATTTAATTCCTAAACGATTGAATATGAAATCAACTGATTCGAAAACTCTATCATATGAAAATAGATTTCGCAATTCTTCTTCTTCAAAATGAGTCATAACATCTGAATCTGCTAATAATGAATCTATAAGTGGAATTTTTTCATCCCAAGTTTTCATAGAATTTCTTTGAACTAAGACATAGGCTTCTTGTCGTTTAAGTCCTTTTTTAGCTAATGATAAGAGTACTTTTTGAGAATGTATTAGTCCGAAAGTCATATTAAGATTTTCTTCCATTCTTTCTGGATATACTATTAAACCATCAATTAATTTAATAGTCCTATTTAATATATAATCTAATGATATAGTACTATCTGGCATAATTACTCTTTCAACTGACGAATGGGAAATATCTCTTTCATGCCATAAAGCATTATTTTCAATTGCCGCATGAGCATTCCCTCTTAATAATCTAGCTTGACCACTAATATTTTCAGATGCTATAGGGTTCCGTTTATGAGGCATAGCAGAACTACCTTTCTGACCAACTGAGAAAAATTCTTCTGCTTCTCGGACTTCAGTTCTTTGCAAGTGTCTAATCTCTATACCAATCTTTTCTACTAAAGTAGATATAATAGCTATAGTTGTTAAATATTCGGCATGTATATCTCGTTGTATAACTTGAGTACTTATATTTACAGGTTTTAATCCTAAATTTTCACAAACATGTCTCTCAACGAGAGGGGATAAATGTTCATAAGTACCTACAGCACCAGAAATCATACCTACAGAAGAAACTTCTAAAGCTTTTTTCATTCTTTCAATATTTCTTTGACATTCATCATACCATAAAGCTAATTTAAGTCCAAATGTAGTAGTTTCTGCATGAATCCCATGACTTCTACCCACAGTGACAGTATGTTTGAATTCTTTTGCTCTTCTTTTAAGAACTTCTGATAACTTTTCAAGATCATCAAGTATAATCTCTCCTGCTTGTTTCATTTGAACTGCAAGACATGTATCCAAAACATCAGAAGACGTCATACCCAAATGTATAAATCTAGAGTCTGAACCTACATACTCTTCTACATTTGTAAGAAATGCGATAACATCATGTTTAGTTACTTTCTCGATTTCATTTATCTTATTGGCATCACATTTGGCTGTAGCTCTAATATGTTTGGCAGCACTTTCTGGTACTTGACCAAGTTTAGCCATTGCTTCTACAGCTAGTATTTCTATTTCTAACCAAATATTATACTTATTTTCTTCAGTCCAAATTTTCCCCATCTCAGGGCGCGTATATCTTTCTATCATTTATCTACCTTCTTTTGAGTTGGTGTAAAGTCTTGATAATATTGAGGTTTGAATACATCAGACTCTATAAATTCTTGTTTAGCATATTTTAATTGAGCAAATTTAAGTATAAATCTTGGAGTAAGTCTATTAAGTCCTGAAAGTTGATAATTTTTCCCTTCAAACACTTTAGCTCCTGTACCACATAAAACATTTCCTTCAAGATTTAATTTAAATACATCTTCTTTTTCATAAAGAATAGGATCGGTTTTAGTCTCACCCATTACCGAAAATTCTTGAACAAAGTAATAACCTTTGTTTGACGGTATTATTACAAAAATCGAATTAACATTTAAAGAAACAGCAAACTCTTTTGCAGCATTCGCAAAAGCAACCATTGTAGGTACATCAATCAATTTTGGATAATTACCAAATGTTAAGCCTTTTGCAATTGCACTACCAACACGTAAACCAGTAAATGAACCGGGTCCAGATGAGATTGCGATTGCCTTGAAATCATCAATGTTCGTTTTTAATAGCTCTAAAGTCTGTTTTATCTGATGAGCTAGAGTTTCATCATGTGAATGTTTTATGTATAGTGAAGATTCATATATTAATTCTTGATCCGAACCTATTGCAATACCAGAATTAATTCCTGAGCTTTCTATAGCTAATATTTTTATTTGGCTCATACTTCAATAAACTCCATAGATCTTTTTAATTTCCAAAGCAATTCTGCTGCTTCATTTCTATCATTGATTTCTATCTCACAAGTTAATCTTAACTTACCTTGTTTTAAGTTGGTATTTTCAATTGTTTGCAAATAATCTAAAACAGTTGGAAAAGCTTCTCTATAGTATTGTTCATTGTTTTCTTCAGGAAATACAAGAATGACTTTATTCGGTTTTATTATTATTTTATCCAAACCTGTTTTAACTGCGGCTGATCTAAGCTTAACTACAAACAGGAGATTTTCAGTTTCTTTTGGAAGTTTCCCAAACTTATCTATTAATTCTTGTCTTAAGTCTTGTAGTTGCGAATTTTTCTTTATATCATATAACTTTTTATAATAACTGAATCTATCTGTATCTGATTTAATATAGTTTTCAGGTATATATGCGTCTTCGTCTAACTCTATTGAAATTTCTTCATTAGCAAATAAATCTGTTATATCTTGATCTGTTTGATCAAATACATGTTTAAATTCTTCTACTTTTAATTCACTAACTGCTTCTTCTAGAATTTTTTGATAGAGTTCAAAACCAATATCATAAATAGCACCGCTCTGTTCTGCACCGAGTAGATTACCTGCACCACGAATTTCCATGTCTCTTAGAGATAAGTTAAACCCACTTCCAAGATCAGTAAATTCTTCGATCGCTTTTAATCTTTTTAGAGCTGTCTCATTTAGTTTCTTTGATGCAGGTATAGCTAAATAGCAAAATGCTTGTAAGTTACCTCTACCAACTCTACCACGTAATTGATAAAGCTCGGCTAAACCAAAATTATTCGCATTATTAATAATCATAGTATTCGCATTAGGTATATCTAATCCAGATTCTACGATTTTAGTTGTAAGTAAGACATCTGATTTTCCGGAAATAAAATCTTGCATAATTTTTTCTAATTCTGTTGTCTTCATTTGACCGTGAGCTATACTAAACCTTACACTTGGTAAAAGCATTTTCATTTTAGTAAATATATCTTCTAAATCCTGAACAGTGTCATTAACAAAGAAAACTTGTCCTTCTCTTTTAATTTCTTCATCTATTATATCTGTTATTTCATCAAGGTTCCATTCTAAAATTTCTGTTTGAACAGGCAATCGATTTCTTGGTGGTGTTTCTATGATACTTAAATCTCTTGCTCCCATCAGTGAGAAATTTAAAGTTCTAGGTATAGGTGTAGCAGTTAGTGTCAAAGTATCTAGAGTCTCGCGTACATTTCGTAATTTTTCCTTTGCACCAACTCCAAATCTTTGTTCTTCATCTATTACTAATAAACCTAAATCCTTAAATTCAATATCCTTACTAAGTATTCTATGAGTACCTATCAATATATCAATTTTACCATCTTTTAGTCTTTCTAATACTTTCGTTTGTTCCTTTTTTGTTCTAAACCTTGAAAGAACATCTACAGTTACAGGGTATTTACTCATCCTATCTTTGAAAGACATATAATGTTGTTGTGCAAGAATTGTAGTTGGTACTAAAATCGCAACTTGCTTCCCAGATTGTACTGCTTTAAAAGCTGCACGAATAGCAACTTCAGTTTTACCAAAACCAACATCTCCACAAACCAACCTATCCATTGGATTTTCAGATTCCATATCAACTTTAATCTCTTTAGTCGCCTTCATTTGATCAGGAGTATCTTCGTAAATAAATGAAGCTTCGAATTCTTTCTGCCAAACGTTATCTTCATCAAAAACAAACCCCTTTTGTAGTTTTCTTTTTGCATAAAGTGCAATCAAACTTCTAGAGATATCTTTGACTTTCTTTTTGATTTTGGCTTTTTTTCTTGCCCACTCCGTACTACCAAGTTTACTAAGTCTAGGTAATTCTCCTTCACTTGCAGAGTATTTATGTATTTTCTTAATATAATTAAGATTTACATAAAGTTTATCACCACCTTGAAATGCCAATTGAATACAATCTTGTTTACTTCCACCAATTTCAACTGTTCTAAAACCTTCGAATCTTCCTACACCTTTATCATCATGGATTACTAAATCTCCAATATTTAGCTGTTTTAATTCATCTATTGAGAACTTTGCATTTTCTGTAGAGCGACTTGTAACATTTCTGTGACGGTTGAAAAGTTGATGCTCAGTGTAAATACAAATACTCGAATCTATTATATTAAAACCTTGAGATACAGTTTTATCTAACCAAGTAATATTATTCGAAGTCTGTTCAGGACTCGCTATATTAGAGTCATCATCCATAATTAGTGCATCATGGATTAACTCTTTTATTCTAGCAAGATGTATTTTACCATCTGCACATAGAATGATTTTAACACCCTTAATAGTTTGTTCTTGCAGGTGCTTTGCAAACTGCTTTATAGAAGAATTGAAATTATTCTGCTCTTTGATATTGACTTTAATATCACTTGTATTTAAAGAGTTAACGTTAATTTGTGTAAATCTTTCAGGAATAATAAATTCTTGTTCTTCATTTGATAAGTTTTCCTTTTCAAATTGAAGTATTATTGCATTCTCAGGAATATAACCAAACAAATCTCCAGTTCTTTCTGTATTCATTGAGTGAAAAACTTTTGATATAAATATTATCTCATCATATTCTTTTATACTTCTTTGGTTAGAAACAACAAACTCTCTAATAGAATCTATTTCATTCCCCCAGAATTCAATTCGTATTGGGTTTTTAAAGGAAATTGGATAAATATCTAAAATTCCGCCTCTAACAGCAAACTGACCTTGTTTAGCTACGTAGTTTTCCCTTTCAAATCCATTATATGCTAATTGATTCTTTAGTTCTTCAAAATCAATATTTTGTCCCTTTGAAAGAGTTGTTTTATTCTCAATTATATTCGATTTATCAGGTACTTTAGTTCTAAATACTGAAGGTGTACAAAGAGCTACAAAGTTCTTGTCTTCAAACTTTCCTAACGCATCTATAAGTTTACCATAGTGTGATTCGGATTCATGGTTAATACCATGATGAGCTTTTTCTATTAGGTTTGAAACAGAATGATTTAAGAAAAAGTTATCAAAATCAAACGAAATATCTTCCAATAAATCCGAGTTATCAGAAATTACAATAACAGGTCTCTCAATAGTCCTTTGTAAATAGTCAATTAGTAGAGAAACCGATGATCCATTTAAGTATTTAATGTTAATACAATCACTTCCATTCTTAATCTCTGAAATTAATCTGTTGAATGGTTCGACTTTATTATATAATATATCTAAGTGATTGTTATTTTTCATTTTCAACTATATATTTATCGAATATATTTTTAAAATGGAAAAGACTTTCATCCTGGACTTTTAATTCATAGTATGATCCAGTCTCATCATCTTTTTGTTCTACTATTTCAGTTAAAGAGAATAACTTCTGAATTAAAGCTGCTTGTTCATAAGGTAAAAAGATTCTGAATTGGTTACTATTTCTATCATATAGCTCTTGAAACTTATTAAGTAACGTCTCTATATTCATATTTTTCGAAGCACTTACAAATATGCTATCTGGATACTGATCTTCATAAACTTTAACCATTTCTAGTTCATCAAGTAAATCAATTTTATTAAAGACTTGGAGTATAGGTTTATCAGTTATTTTAAGTTTATTTAAAGTATTTTCTACTGTTTTTATATGTTCCGCGAAATATTTATGAGAAATGTCAACTACATGTACAATAAAATCAGCTTCTCTTGCTTCTGCAAGTGTACTTCTAAACGATGCCACTAAGTGACTCGGCAGTTTACGAATAAACCCAACGGTATCACTTAATATAGATTCTTGACCACTAGGTAAACTAAATTTTCTTGTAGTTGTGTCAAGAGTTGCAAAAAGTTTATCTTCTATATAAACATCTGAATCAGTGATAGCTTTCATCAAAGTCGATTTTCCAGCATTAGTATATCCTACTAGTGCAAAAGTAGGGACATTTGTTCTAGATTTCCTTTTTTGGTCACTTTGAGTTTCTATTACTTTAAGTTTATCTTTAAGCTTTTCAATTCTTGTACGAATTAATCTTCTATCAACTTCAATTTGTGTTTCACCTGGACCTCTAGTTCCAATACCACCTCCATATTGCTTAGAAAGGTGAGTCCACATTCGAGTAAGTCTGGGCATCAAATATTGCATTTGTGCAAGTTCAACTTGAGTCTTTGCCTCTCTTGTTTGAGCTCTTTGTGCAAATATATCTAAAATCAACCCACTTCTATCAAGTACTTTAATCTCAAGTTCTTTTTCTAAATTTCTTATTTGGACTGGACTTAGCTCATCATCAAAAATTGCTAATGCGATTTTATTCTCTTTAGCATATTCTTTTATTTCAGCTAACTTTCCCTTTCCTACATAAGTTGCTCCTAGAGGTCTTGTTAATTCTTGATGGAAAGATTCTACTACCTCAGCTCCAGCTGTTTCAGTAAGCAATTCTAGTTCATTAAAAAGTTCGTGAGACATTTCCCTGTCTCCACCCTTTTTAAAAACTGCAATAGTTATAGCTCTTTCAGGATTTTTTTGTATTTCTATAAACTTTTCTTCTAATGCCATATAATTTTTGTATTTTTCGTGATTACAAAACTACTAAATGTCTCAAACAATGTTATTAAGATTATATCTATTAATTTCTTTTCTTCTTCTTTTTTCATTTTCTAATGCCAATTCTCAAGTAAAAGGTTCGAAAGTTGAAATTTATACTAAGGATAATAAAATAATAAAAGGGGAACTTGTTGATGTAGATTCCAATAAAGTTGAACTATTTATTAGACTACCTAAAACTCCGTCCTCATCAGCATCTAATAAGACGATATATATAGAGAACCAATTGTGTGATAGTGTTGTTATTCCAGGTTCATTTACTGGAGCTAGTCCATTTATAATTAGTAGTTTACTTGGAATAGGTTCAACTGCAATATCAATTGGAAGTAGTGATGAACCCAACTATTATGTTAGTGGTGCATTAGGAGTAATAGTAGGTTTCTTCAGTTATATATTTATAGATAATACCTTAACAGTACCGGAAATAAAATTCACCGAAGTTGATAAATACCCTTGGAAGTTGAAACCTTATAGTAGAAACTATAGACCGAGTTAGTCTTTTGTATCTCCATATTTTTCTGGATAAGGAGGTAATGGTAAAGTTCCTGGAATACCCATTAATGGGAAGTCTTTTCTCAATGGATGAATTGACTCACCTGTTTCAGGATCATTATAATCTTCAGGCATATAAAACCTTCTTAATCCAGGATGTCCTTCGAACTTAACACCGTACATATCAAAAGTTTCTCGCTCATACCAATTTGCAGAAGGCCAAACCTCTGTAACTGTCGGGCAGGTCAAATCAGACTCATCAACTTTTACTTTTAATCTAAGCTTAAAGTTATAATCTAAAGAATTTACGAAATAAACCACATCATATCTATTTTCTGGTTTTAGCCAATCAATAGCTGTTATATCTACCAAATGATTGAACTTAGTAGAATCATCTGATTTTAATGCAGATGCAACTTCAACTATTTTATTTTTTGGAACAGTGAGAGACAATTGACCTCTGTGTTCGTAGATTT
>JAUHXN010000209.1 GCA_030426865.1 bacterium
ACGGGCAGAAATCTCATTCGGACGATACCATTTTAAAGAGCCAGGAATTTATCGAACATAATTATGCTGAGCCAGTATCTTTAGATCGTTTGGCAGAGGTGACCAATCTAAGCAGACGAAATTTTATTCGACGGTTCAAGAAGGCGACTTCTCATACACCTGGTGAATACCTGAAAAGAATCCGGGTTGAGGCTGCCAAACGGATTTTGGAATTAAAAAACTCAACCGTAAGTGAAGCTATGTATGAAGTAGGCTACAACGACAGTAAAGCCTTTAGAGAAACTTTTAAGAAAGTGACAGGTTGCTCACCCTCAGATTATAAGTCAAAATTTAGCCGCGAACCACTCATTCTATTTTGATTTTCCCTTGTTCGGGACAAAAAAAGTTGTATATTTGCCGTCCGATTAGACAAAAAAACATTCAACGGAATGTTTCAAGATATATCGCGGGATGGAGCAGTTGGTAGCTCGTTGGGCTCATAACCCAAAGGTCGTCAGTTCGAGTCTGGCTCCCGCAACTAAGGAAAAGCCTCTCAGAAAACTGGGAGGCTTTTTTGTTTTTGGTCGATAATTGAAATCAAAAAATAGCAACATTCTTCTGTTATATTTCATCTGAAGGCAACACCCCAAAATAGTCCCTATATGCTATTGAAAACTTACCATGGTTTGAGTAACCAAATTGCGAAGAAATTTCCTTCAATTCCTTCTTGGGATTTTTCTTTATAATTTGTCGAGCCATTTTTAACTGCTTTTTTCTGAAATATTGAAAAATCGTCTCTCCGTATATCAGCTTGAAGTCTGATTTCATTTTTGTTGGTGATAGTCCAACCTTTTTTGCCAAAACATCTATTCCCATAAAAGAACTATAAATGTTATCTACCAAATATTTCTCTACATTAAATATTTTGATTCTGTTTACTGTAGAAATTTCTAACAGCTTAACTCCTAAATCTTGTTCTTGATATTTATTAGCAAAACGATAGATGAAACAACTGATAAATTCTTTCCAGGCCTGGTGAACATTTTCATTATTGGTCGTTAAGGATAATTTAAAAATTTGCTCGGATTTAACTTTGAAGTCTTCAGCTGTAGTTTGATCTTCCTTAACAATTATAAATTCATAACGAGATTTAAAAAAATCTTTCAAAGACGTTTGGAGAATTACTTCATCGTGATATAAATTTTCTTTTATCCAATTTTTATGCATAAAAATGATCATACTAAAAGTTTCATTTCCTTTAAAACAAGTATGTGCATTTCCTTCTTCCGATTTTAATAAAATCCATGAGTAATTTATGTACGATACTCCATTTAGATAGGCATTTTTATTTTTCACCTTTGACTCTGTTATTTCCAGATATAACTTGAAATAATCAGAAGGTGAAGTTTTGTTAGTCTTACAAACAAAGTTTATGTTTTCTTTAAAGGTGGCAGAGGACTGCATATACCATAAGCCGTCTTCAATTTGATGATACAACACGTGAGCATTAATAAATGGATTGTTCGATTCAAAATATTTTTTTTGGGGTTTGTGTTTGACAAATGGCATTTTGGAAATACTCTTCACAGTAGCGATAGGAGAGTTAGACATAACGGGCATCTCATAGAATCCATCCCGATATTTGAAGAGTAATTTTTTTACCGAATTGTACCAAAGGTTTACACTTGACTGTTTCATAACACCCCCTCAATATATACGATATTCGTTTACTAGGTATTTATCCTTGCACAAATGTCTTATCGGGCAATTGCTAGACAGATTAATTGTGGAATTTAGAATTATGAAATTCTAAGCCGCAAAAATTTTTAAGTAAAGAATAACTAAAACGATAGGGTATGAAGAAGATAATAGCATCAACAATAGCATTAGTATTGGTTGTAACTAGTTTTGCTACAACCATCACAGTAACCAATACCAACGACTCTGGAGCAGGTTCTTTAAGACAAGCAGCCATCAATGCGGCAAGTGGAGATACTATCCGATTTGACCCTGGTTTACTTACAGCAGCGGTAGATTCAATATCCTTAGCAACCGAAATAGACTTTGGAAATAAAGGCATTGTTATTAAAGGTTTATATACCGCTACGGATACACTGTTTATTTCCGGAGCGAATACCTCTAGAATTTTCTCATTTAACGGAGCGGGTAAAGTAGTGTTAGATTCCCTTGTATTAATAAATGGAAATGGACAAGGTAATAGCAGTAATGGTAATGGTGGTGCGGTATTCTGCGGGTATGGAACGGACACCTTGCATGTAGTAAATTCAATAATCAGCAATAATTCAGCTACAGAAGGTGGTGGAATTAGTTCTTCATCTTCATCTTCATCTTCCGTTGTAATAGTCAGTAACTCTACTATAAACAATAATTCAAGTAATTCTTTTGGCGGAGGAATTTATTCTAAATCAAACGGTAATTATTCTTCCGTAACTCTTAGCAATTCTACCATTTGTAATAATTCAGTTACGAATGGTGGTGGTGGAGGAATTTATTCTGCTTCAGACGATGATTCTTCTTCTGTTACTGTCAGCAATTCTACCTTCAGCAACAATTTAGGTAATACAATAGGTGGAGGAATTTATTCTTTTTCAGATATTTCTTCTTCTTCTGTCACAGTTAGTAACTCTACCTTCAGCGATAACTCATCTAATAATGGAGGAGTATATGTTCAATCCAATTCTGCAACTTCTGTAGATGTAATTAGTTCAATTTTTGCAGAAAGTAGTATTAAGAATAATGGTTCAAACTCTATTACATCCAATGGATATAATGTTTTTAGTGATGCCCCTACAGGCACTGTGACTACGGACCAAACAAATGTAACGCCTGTGCAACTAAACTTAGGCCCCTTACAAAATAATGGTGGTACAACTCAAACCATGTTACCAGGTGCGGGAAGTGTTGCCATAGATGCTGGAAATCCCAATGATATGAGTGATGCACAAAACAGGTCAGTCTCTGGTGGAATAAGAGACGCTGGTGCAGCAGAAACAACTTGTATTGCTAGTTCAGGCATGCACAACGAAACGGTTTGCTTTGGAGATAGTATTGTAGTTAACGGTGCGGTTTATGACGCTAACAACTTAACAGGTACGGAAGTTTTTACAAATGTCGGACCTAATAATTGCGATAGCACTGTTACTGTTTCTTTAACCATTGAAAATGCTATTGATGTTACAACAACCACAAGTGGAGTATCCATAACCGCAAACCAAACAGGCGCAACTTACCAATGGATAGATTGTGATAATAATAATGCCATAATAACAGGTGAAACCAGTCAATTATTTACAGCTTCTGTGAATGGAAATTATGCAGTGTTAGTTAGCGTTGGTAATTGCTCAGATACATCAGATTGTGTACAGATAAATTCGGTGAACCTTGAAGAACTAGCCAACAATATTAAACTAAACATATACCCTAACCCAGCAACGCATACAATAGCCATTGAAAAGAACAATTTGATAATCAATTCAATTTCTATTTTAAGCGCCACGGGGGCTGTTGTAAAAACAATTCCTGGAAACACAAATAGCATTGATATTTCTCAACTAACAAAAGGTATCTATTTTATACAATGTACCACGGAAAGTGGTTTAATAAGTACAAAGTTGATTAAGGAGTAATGATTGATTGAAAGCATACCTAATAATCCATTTTCAAATGAAAAAAACATTACTTATCGCAGCAGTTTTACTGATTACAATTATTTGCCAGGCGAATACAATAACGGTAACCAACACCAACGACTCTGGAGCGGGTTCTTTAAGGCAAGCAGCCATAGATGCCGCAAGTGGAGATACTATCCGATTTGACCCTGGTTTACTTACAGCAGCAGTAGATTCTATATCCTTAGCAACAGAAGTAGACTTTGGAAATAAAGGTATCGTTATTAAAGGTTTATACACCGCAACGGATACACTTTTTATTTCTGGAGCAAATACCTCTCGAATTTTCTCATTTATTGGAGCTGGTAAAGTAGTGTTAGATTCCTTAGTATTAATAAATGGAAATGGACAAGGTACTAACAGCAATGGTGATGGTGGTGCGGTGTTATATGATTCTGGAACTGACACCTTGCATGTAGTAAATTCTGTAATCAGAAATAATTCAGCAGCCAACGGTGGTGGCGTTTATGGTGGCTCAAATTTCTCCATTAATATTTCTGCAATAGCTATTATTAACTCGACGATTATGAGCAATACTACAACAGGAAGTGGTGGGGGAATTGCTTCTGTTTCCGCTAATTCTTCTTCTTCTATTACAGTTAGCAATTCAAACTTTAGTAATAATACAGCTTCAAATGGTGGAGGAATTCACTCTTTTGGGTATGACACTTCCTCAGTTACTGTATGTAGTTCAACCTTTAGTAACAATTCAGCACCTTCTAGTGAAGGTGGTGGAATTCATTCCCTTTCCGGAGATTTCGCTTCTGAGGTGACCGTCAGTAATTCTACATTTAGCAATAATTCTTCATTTTTAAGTGGTGGAGGGATTAGTTCTTATTCTGTTAATAATAATACTGAGGTAACGATTAGCAGTTCTATTCTATCCGAAAGTGACGTTATACTTCTTGATGGCTCACCGCTCACCTCAAACGGATACAATATTTTTAGTGATGCACCTTCGGGAACTGTGGGTACAGACCAAATAAATGTAACACCTGCGCAATTAAGCCTAGGACTATTACAAAATAATGGAGGTACTACTCCAACCATGATGCCAGGTACAGGAAGCGTTGCTATTGATGCTGGTAATCCTTCAGACATGAGTCATGCCCAGAACGTACCAATTATTGGGGTTAGAGATATAGGAGCTGCTGAATATTGTACAAGCAGTCATTTCATATCTCATACAGAGTGTAATAGTTTTACTTGGGCAAACGGAGATGGCAATACCTACACAAATGATACTATTGTGAGCTATATTTTTGCGAATGGAAATTCTATTGGTTGTGATAGTGTAATTACACTTGATTTGACAATAAATAGTGTTTCAGATTTAACTACTTCAACTTCTGGAACAACAATAACTTCTAATAACAGTTCGGCAACATATCAGTGGTTGGATTGCGATAATAATTTTATTGCATTAACTGGTGAAAATGGATCATCATTCACCGCACTAGTAAATGGTAATTATGCCGTAGAATTGACTGAAAACGGCTGTGTAGATACATCTACTTGTGTGGCAATTACTGCCGTCGGTGTATTTGAAAGTAGTTTTGGCAATGATCTATCAATCTACCCCAATCCGACATCTGGGAATTTCTCAATAGATCTTGGGGCTGAATATGAATCTTCAATGGTTTCAATTACTGATGTTTCAGGTAAGATAGTTTTTACAAAGTCTATGGCTCAATCACAAGTTTTGAATCTTTCGATTGAAGAACCAGC
>JAUHXN010000210.1 GCA_030426865.1 bacterium
CTTTCGGAAGAGAAGGAAGAGCTAAACAAAAAGCCAAAAGCATTGAATTGGACGGAAGAGAAAATAGACATAAAGTCAGTGAATACCTTAAAGTTAACTAAAGATGAGTTAGCTAAGTTAGGAATAGAAATCGACAGCAAAAGCTTTAAAGTAAATGCATTCGATAAGTACACATATACTATCAATCAGAAAAATGAAAAGCAACGCGACTATTATAACCAAGATGAAGACAGAGATGCATTACCAACACCTGCTATGGTGACTACTTCTACTGGCTTCAAGACTCTTACTTTGTTCAAGAAAGGGAATGTAGAAGCGACAGTGGATAGGTATAGATCTGAAGGTGAAGATGGGAAATTAGCTGAGAAGATAATTGCATTTTCAAAATATGAGTCAGAAGAGACTGAAATTTTGAATAATGGTTCTTACTCTAGAGACCTACTCCTAAGAAATTCAGATAGTATTAATGTAGTTATGCTTAAATCTTATAAAACAACAGAAGATGGTAGTGATGTAAATGTCTTATCGGATAGAAATGTAGAAGTTTACACTACAGATATGAATCGCAAGGATGTGGATGCTGTTATAAAAGCTACTCTAGATTCACTAGCTAGCAAGAACACAACTCTAATTGAAGTTGAAGCAACTGAGGAAACATCTTCGAATGCCCCCAATAATAGAACAATCTATATGCCATTGGAAAGTTTGGAAGAAGGTAAAAAGATAAAAATTACTAATGATGACCAAGAAGTAACTGAAGTTTATAAAGAAAGTATAATAAATCTAGATACAAGCTTTGATGACAACACAGTATTTGAAACATCAAACAATATTCATGATTTGAATAAAAGAGGTACAAGTTCTTCTATAGATACAATTGCAGAAAATGAATATCTTATAAAAAGCGATGAACCGATACGTATAAAAATACATAATTATAACCCGAATATGAAGATAGTAAACTCGGAAAAATTCAAAGTTGTAGGGAAAGACACTATTTATGAGAAGGATTCTTATATTCGTGATATTTCTCAGCCAAGAGAGTTTTCAAAAGAAGAAAAAGAGAGAATGAAAAAAAGAGGCACAAAAGTTTATCATATCGAAAGCGCTAGTTCTGTGACTATTAATAATGTAACGATGCAGGACTCTAGTATCGTTGATATCAAAAACAGTGATTCCAAATCAGATATACCTAATGAATTAAAAGTAGCAAATATGTCATTCGAAATGCTCGATTACAACATCAACGAGTTAATCCCTATCGAGATTAGCTTCGATGGAGTGAACACTGACTTTATAGTATGGTACGAAGCAACTGAGGAGTTTTTGACTAAGCTGCCATCTAACTTATTAGAAAAAATCAACCCAGAATTAGTGGCTATTAGCGAGCAAGCTCAACATTGTGATAATGCACCTATTGAGAAAGATAATGCGGTTATGGACGTTTGGAGCGGTTGTTCGGGAGCTATCAAAGAAATGAAAGTATATCCTAATCCAGCAACTAGTAACTCTAACGTGGAGTTTGACTTAGATGACAACAGAATAATCTCGATAGCTGTATATGATTTATCAGGTAAGCTAATAAAGAACGTAAAAAGTGGAATGGCTCTTGACAAAGGTAACAACAATAGACCTCTTAACTTAAATGGAGTAAA
The DNA here is from genome assembly GCA_030426865.1 of bacterium. Taxonomy (GTDB): domain Bacteria; phylum Bacteroidota; class Ignavibacteria; order Kapaibacteriales; family UBA2268; genus PGYR01. The sequence goes on from JAUHXN010000210.1 coordinate 1,656, forward strand.
TCCCGGATTGTACTACGTGGTAGTCAAATCTGATAGAGGTGAACAAGCACTACAGAGAATAATAATAGAATGATTATAAAATAATTACCCTCATCCTCATGTTAAGCCCAAAGGCCTGTACCACTTCGGTGGTATGGGCTTTTTATATTTTCAGAATGATTCCTTCGTTTTACTCAGGATGACGAGGTTTCGTTGAGACTTTTTGTAGTACAATTTATGAAATTACTAGTCCTATTTATAAAAAAAGAGCCACCGATAATCGGCAGCTCTTCTTAAATTATCTTAACAAGTAATGATAATTACTTAGTAGGATTAACCTTGATTAAATCTACATCAAAAATCAATACTTCGTTCGGACCAATAGCTCCAGAGCCTTGTGCTCCATAAGCTAATCCCGGAGGGATAAAGAATCTAACTTTACCACCTTCTTTCATCAATTGAAGACCTTCAGTCCAACCTGGTATAACACCATTAAGAGGGAAAGTAATTGGCTCACCTCTTTGAACAGAACTATCAAATACAGAACCGTCAATCAAAGTACCGTGATAATGAACTTCTACTTTATCTGTAGCAACTGGGCTTTTACCAGTACCTTCAGTTAATACCTTGTATTGTAAACCACTTGCAGTAGTTTTAACGCCTTCTTTAGTTTTATTAGCAGCTAAGAATTCTTCCGCTTTCTTGATGTTGCCAGCAGCAGCTTCTTGTTGCTTTTTCATTCTTTTTTCTTGAACTTCTTGTTGCAAAGTCATCAAAACTGTTTGTATTTGTTCGTCAGTCAACTTAGAATTATCTTTGAAAGAGTCATCAATACCTTGCTTGATAAGATCTGTGTTTAACAATAGGTCATCAGTCTTGAGGTTTTTACCCCATTGATTCCCGATTGCGTATGCTAAAGAATCTTGTTTAGTCTTCAATTCTACTTGAGCATTAGTGTCGCTGCACGCTAAAGATAAAAATACAAGTCCAGCCACTAGTAGGTTAATTATTTTCATAAATATTCCTTAAAATTTTAATAAAATGTTATTTTCACTTTTTACAAGTTACAAACTTACATAATTAAAGTCTTTTAACTAAGAAAGATTGCATATGAATAAAATATCTTCAGAAAAAGTGAACAAAAATTACAACATTGCCGTAATAACTACAAAATGGAACGAAATAATAACTGAAAAGTTACTTTCAGGTAGTATTGAAGCATTGACAAAACATGGGATTACTGATGAGAACATCACTGTAGTCACAGTTGATGGGGCTTATGAAATAGCGCTAACTTGCAATGCATTAGCTAAAACCAAAAGGTATGATGGTATTGTTGCATTGGGATGTGTAATAAGGGGCGAGACTCCTCATTTCGATTTTGTCGCAGGTGATTGCTCACGAGGAATCACGGATACGATGCTTGAAACAGGTGTACCAATCGGATTCGGATTACTAACTACTGACACTTCGGAACAAGCGTTTGCTCGTGCTGGTGGTGCCAAAGGAAACAAAGGATACGAATCTGCTGAAACAACTTTGAATATGATTACGATTTTAGAACAAATAAAAGGTTAGTGCTATAAATAGTTGCTACTAAGGTTTAGAAAATAAAAAATAGAGTGGTCCAATAATGTTTAGAATATTAACATTACTAATTGTTTCCTTATGCACAATTAACCTTTTCGCTCAAGAAATTCAGCTTACCAACTGGGAAGCTTATACTTCAATGTATAATGTCAATTCCCTTCATCAAGATGGCAATAAAATATATGCCGCTACAAGTGGTGGGGTTTACTTTGCGGATCTCAACAGCGGTGATATAGATCAATTTACCAACGTAACCGGTCTGAGTAGAATAGACGCTAAGTATATAGTCCATCAGGAAGAGTTCGATAAGGTCTTCGTGGGTTATAATGATGGTGTATTCGACATTTACGAAGACGGTGAATGGAAGGCCATATATGACATTGAGAATGCTGGATTCGTTAAAGCAAATATCAACTATATTCTACCTTATAATAATAAATTATACATAGCAGGTGGTTTTGGATTAGTTGTATTTGACCACGTTGAAAATGTGACTATAGAAGATGTCAAAAGGTTTGGTGATCTGAACATAGGAACCGAAGCTAGAACAATTAAGATTCACGATAATAAGATATGGCTGGCTACATCAGCAGGTATAGTCTATACTGACTTAGATAATAGTCTAGCAAATAGAAGTGATTGGAAATCGATTGTTCCAATTGAAACTTTTCATGATGCAGATATTCTTGATATAGAATGGGTTAACGACTCCCTATACGCTACGTCAGGTGACCGAATTTATAGTTGGAATGGAGAAAATTTACAATCAGTATTCGAATATCCAACTAAAGATATTTTCGGATTGGACTCAAAAGACAATAAGTTATATTTTTTCCGTGAAAAGGATATTAGAGATTACCCTTATGATGTACGTTTGACGAAAATAGATGACTCTATCAACGATATCCAATTCGATAATAATAGTGATGACGTTTATTTAGCTTCATCATCTGGACTGAAAATAGCCAAGCAAGATACAACTCTTTCTTTAGAACCAAACTCACCCCTATCAAATGGTATAGCACATATACACGTGTCAGATGATGGCTCGCTATGGATTGGTACTGGTAATTTCACTGGCAATGGTGTTATGAGCTTTAGAAATGGAGTATGGGATTATTATAACCGAAATACGAATCCTGAATTCCTAGCTAATAGTGTAGTAAACGTGAACGAACTTAGCGATGGTACAATTACTGCTAGTACTTACGGTGGTGGTGTTTACCTTATTCCTCCTACGCCGACTAGCGAAACTGATACAATAGTGAATATATCAGCTTTCAATAGCCCTTTAGTCGGAACAGGTGGCTCAGGTAACTTCGTTATAACTGGAGATGTATTCGATGATGAGTTTGGTAATGTTTGGATCGTGAATTGGGGTAATAGTGGTTCGGGTCCACTATTTGTTGTCCGAACTCCAACAGGAAACTACGAGACTCTTTTCAATTGTGCTGGTTCAACTAGGAGAGTAATGTACAAGACAGCAATTGATTTCAATGGGACTAAGTGGGTGTCATCAGCTGGTACTGATGTGACATTTTCAGGGACGGAGGTAGCTGTCGGTTTAGCATATTACAACGAAATGAGAACCCTCTCTGACAAATCAGATGACATTTGTGGTATGTTTACAGTAAATAATTCTGATATGACAAGTAATAATTCACAAGCTTTAGCATTCGATAAACAAGGAACACTCTGGATAGGTACAATAAGTGGTGTTAATAGAGTGATAAACCCAAGTGCAGTTATGAATAATGGAACACCAATATTCGTGAATATAAGATCTCTTGCTAATCTAAATGTAAGAGAAATAGTAGTTGATGCGCTTGATAACAAATGGATAGCAACTGCAAGTGGTTTGATTGTAGTTGACCCCGATGGTGAAAATGTACTACAGACTATAACTACTGATAATAGTCCTTTACCAACTAATAACTTGTTTGCTTTGGCCTATGATGAAAATTCTGGGAAAATGTATGTAGGAACTGACAAGGGATTGTACAGTGTACAAACCAATGCCGTAAAGCCAATTGCTGAATATAATATCAAAGTGTACCCACAACCTTTTGATACTAAGAGAAATAAGCTGATGACCATAGAAGGATTAGCAGAAAACTCAGATTTACGTATTGTTACAGTTAACGGTGAGTTAGTTAGGA
>JAUHXN010000003.1 GCA_030426865.1 bacterium
CAGTAGCTTTATTAGATAATTATGTTTTTATAACTTCTTCGAAAAGTAACAGATTTATATCTCTCGATGATAATTCAATACTTATCGATTCAACTAGTAATATCAGAATTGATTATTCATTTTTAAATATAAAGAATGAGCTTATTGGCACATCTAACGATGGAAATATATATTCAATCGAATATTCTAAAAAGGATAATGCTATTTATTACAATTGGATAGGTCAAGTTGAGAACCCAATATTTACTTTATCTGTTGATCGAGAAGATTATTTAGTATTATCAGATGGTAGTATGTATAATATACTAAACCTAAAGAAAATTGAAAAAAAAATAGATATTAATCAAAGACCTAGTTATATAAATGTTTCTGACAAATATATAATTTTCGAATATCCAAATTATTATCTAAAATACAGCAAAAATTTCGAGTTTATTGAAAGAATAATCACTAACAGCTATTTCTATTCCTCTGCTAATGATGGTTACTTTGTGCCAAAGTATACTCTTGATACGATGAAAGTATTCGAGTTTAACAATAAAAATCAATTATTAAGAACTAGTGCCTACAGTTTACCGAGTAAATTAAGAGTATTAAGTGTTAATACACAAATCATGGAAGATGACTTTCTTTATCTATTCTCTGATAGAAAATATATTTGTAAGTTTAGTGTTGAAAGTGGCAGTTTTGAAGAAATCAGTATATTAAATTTACCTCAAGCATTGTTTAAAGGTGAGTCAGACTTTTATAATAATAAAATCGGTGGTATATGTAGTGACAATGGTAGTTTATACTTAACCAACGATGAAGGTATTACGTGGAAAAGATTTTTTGAGTTTAAAAACGATAAAGACCCAAATAATTTCTTTTCAGAAATAAATATGTTATCTAATAAAGGTTTTATTGCATTTGGTAATTCTTATAGGGGTACTGTGTTAAGTAATGACTTTGGCAAAACCTATTCGAATATTAGTCAACCGTCAGGAAATAAAGATAATAGCACTTTTTTTGAAAGAACCAATTCTGGAAACATTATACAAACATATGATTTTAACTCAAGCTTAGGAACTGTTCAATCTTTTCGAAAATTTGATAATGAGTTTAATAAATTAAAAGATACATATTTACTTGATTATTATTATGATTTCGCTGCGTTAGTAGGAAATCAAATAAAATCTATTTCTCATATACCAAAGCCTTATCCAGAACTTACCGAATTCTATATTATTGAAACAGATACCAATTTTAGTAAATTTAATATAATTCCATTAGGAGAGAAAGTAAGTTACACTAATGGAATAGTTAGTTACAAAAGTAAGTTTTATATGCTTGTTAGTAATAGGGATATTGAAACTCAATATTTACTTAGTTCAAATGAGAATAGCAGTAATTGGGATACAATTATTATTTCTAAGGATGTTTGTTATGATGGAATTTATGCTCAAGACGATAAACTTTATTTACTAGACAGTAATAATATTTTAAGTGAATTTAAGTTAGAGAATAATCAATTGGAAATGATAGCTCAATTACCTAAAGTCGATGATTTTATAAAATCATTGTCAGTATTTGATGACGTAATATATGTAAGTTATGGCACATATTTTTGTAAAGGAGTTCGTATTCAAGAAGTTTCTACTAGGACAAATGTAGAGGTTGTACCTACTTTTAGCTCTCATCCTCCTTACCCTCTTCCAAGTAAAGAAAATGTAAATATAAAATTAGATTATGATCAAAGGTATGAGACAGAAGACATTAAATTAGAAATTTATAATTCCAACGGCGCATTGCTCAATAATATTCTAACATTTTCAACGACTACATTATCCTCGTATCAGATTAATCTAAGAGTCAATCTAAGCGAATACAAACAAGGAGTTTACTTTATCAAAGTTATGTTTGGGAATAAAAGCGAATATATTCCAATTGTAAGAAATTAAATTTTGATTATTTGGAATAGAATTAATCTTTTTAGAATTTTCTAACAAGATTTCCTCACAAGATTTCCTCACAAGATTTCCTCACAAGATTTCCTCACAAGATTTCCTCACCTATAAACTATCTTATCTATCTCACGCATCATTTCGTTGGCTGATTTATCCCACGAGAATTCTTTCGCCCAATCTACAGCTCCAGCAGAGAGTTGTTGGAGCAATTTGGGGTTGGTTATTAACTCTTCTAGCTTTTGGGTAAGTTCGGGTACATTCCCATACTCATACAAATCGCCAGATAGGCCAACTTTCACTGAGTCACGCAAACCGGGTGAGTCTGCTGAAATTATCGGTGTACCGCAGGCGTTTGCTTCTATGTTGGTTATTCCCCAGCCCTCTTTCATCGAGGTATTAACTACTACGTGCGATTTACCTAGTAAATCAACTTTCTGCTCATCAGTCACGAATCCATGGAATTTAACTTTGTCGGTATAGCCACCTTTGCTTGCTAGCTCTTCTAGCTTGGGTCTGTAATCGCCTCTACCAATTATCTCTAATCTTATGTCTGGATATTTCTTATGCAGTTTCTCAAATGCATCGAACATATTATCAACTGACTTATATTTTTTCAATCTTCCGAAGTATGTGATAGTGAAATTCGGGTTTTTAGGTACTACTGCCATCGGGTACATTTCTTGTTCAATAGCATTGTGGACTATAGCGATTTTATCTTCATCAAACCCACGTCTTATAAACTCGTCCTTTGTACTTTGCGATACTGTGACAATTGGATGCTTTTTGTATATAAAATCGACTAATTTCTCGGCTATTACTACATATAGTCCCGCTATCACATTAGTCTCGTGGAATATACTCTTCCCAAAAAAGTGATGCGAAAGTACTAACAATTTCTTACCTATAAATAGTGGAAGATAGAAAGGTATTTTATTCACATCATCTATAATTACGTCATACCCCTTATTCATAAATAGCTTTTTGTAGAGCTTAGGTACAATGAAATTAAAAGTATTGCGGCTTCCACGACGCATTATAGTTATACCGTCTATAACTTCGTCTTTTGGTTCACCGGGTATCTCGCAACAAACTAGAGTTACTTCGTGTCCCTTTGCTGCTATTCGCTTGAATATCTCGTGAAGGTGAACTTCAGCACCACCACCGAGTGGATTTTTTATGTCTTGCCAATTAAATATTAGTATTTTTATGTTTTTTGGCATTTATCTTGTCTCTTAGTTAGTACTTATAGGTGAATAACACCTAAGTGTAAGTATATTAATATATTAGTGATTTCATTATGAAAATCAAATTGTCAAATATTATCCATTGGCTACTATTAGCATCACTTTTAGCATTTCTCGGCTCTTGTGGCAATATGAGTAGTGTGAGAAATGGAAAATATATAGTAGCAAAATCCGAAAAATTAGAGGAAATAAAAAACGCTCCCTCCGATTCGTTACTTCTTGCAATGTATGATAATGAAAAAGAAATTACTGCTTCTACTGGTTACGAAGAAAAGCCTGTTGAAGTTATAGAAGAAACTCCAATAAAGAGAATCCCTACTTTGCAAGAGCAGATGAATAAGCTTGAGAATAGACAAGAAGATTTTGATAGTCGTTTGACAAAAATAGAAACTCAGAACAATAAAATAAGCAATAAATTAGAAGAAATAACTGAACTACTAAAATCGAAAAATCAAAACAACACTGAAACAGCTTCAACAGGCATAGTAGAGGAGAAAGAAAAACCCAAAGAAGCTTTTGTGCTTTATCCAGACCACAAGGCGCAAGGTAAGAAAAGGCCTGCTACTAAACGAAAGTCAACCCCTGTGATTGAGCCCAACACTAAGAAAGAGGAAAGCTCAATATTCAAATCTGCAGTTGATATGGTTGATAAACAAGATTATAATGGTGCTATTCTCAAATTATTAAAAGAAGAACAAAAATTAACTAACCCATCTGAACTTGCAGAATGTCGATATCTTATCGCGAAATCATTTTTACATTTGAACAGATATACTCAGGCTCAAGATTATTTCTCAAAAGTATTATCATCAAATATAGATTATGAAAAGAAAGCTGAAGCTCAGGCAGGTATAGCTAAAATACATCTTCAGAAAGGTGATAGGGAAGAAGCGAAAAAAGCATATAAAACTATATTGGATAAATACGCAACTACTCAGTATGTGATAGAAGCTAAGAAGATGTTGCAGCAGTTATAATATTCTGGAAGTATTTAAATTCTGTAAATACTGATTCAGACTATTTGGACTTTTTCTCTTTCATCATCTTTCTCACTTCACAGGATTTATAGGGTTGTCATATTCCCTAGATAGACTATTGAACATAAGTGCTAGACCAAATGTAATTTGATTAACCTTCCAAGGTTGTGAGTTGATATTATTCAAGCCTATATTAAACCCAATTTCAGGTACTAAAAGAAATGTACCTCTTTCATTTAAAAGTAATGAATACCCAATTCCAATGTTTAAGAATGCGCTTAAACTATTTAGTTCAGGTATGTCCCCTTGTATTTCGTTACGTTTACGAGTTCCAGTATCTTTGAATACTCCACGATTGCTTGGTAATGTCAAGCGTTCTTCCTGTTCAAAATGACCTGTGATAAGATAACCAAGATATCCACCTCCATGTATATATAGGTATTGAATAGGGTAGTAGTTAAGACCGGCATTCACCCCGAACGAACTAATACTAGTTGATATTAAATGTTCAGTTTCAGCAATATCGCCAATATTACTATTATCTAAATTGCTAATTGGTATCTGTTGAGTTGAAATCAAATCTGCCCCTAGGTCAAGAACACTTGCTCTTAAATCCAACTCTAAATTTTCAGTTATAGGATATTGAAATATCATACCTATATTAAGACCAATGCCAGTACCAGATTCGAACCCACTACAACAGTTTGGAGTTCCTATTAATTTTGCAAAGTCAGGTGAGTGACTATTTATACTTGTGTTACCGTAAATTCCAATGGCATATTTTTTAACATCTAGGTATTCAGTACTATTTTGTGCGAATATATTTGCACAGAATACTGTTATTAAGAGTGTTATCAGGTAAATAAGTTTCAAAAACCACCGAATATATATGTTTAGATGTAATTCATTTCGTAACTTTGAAAGTCACAGTAATAACAATGTAACAAATTATTTGTTTCAATTTATAAAAAGATTATTTTAAATAGAGGTTTTTTTATGTCGCACGGGTCATTTAACGCCTATAAGATGGCACAAGAGCAATTCACTAATATTGCTAATAAACTAGGATTGGATCAAGCAACGATTGATTTGCTAAATAATACCGAAAGAGAATTCTCATTTAACATTCCTATTAGAATGGATGACGGGACTTACAAAGTATTTAGAGGATTCAGAGTGCATCACAACGATGCTAGAGGTCCTTGTAAAGGTGGTATAAGATTCCATCCTCAAGAGACAGTAGATACAGTTCGTGCTCTTGCTATGTGGATGACTTGGAAAACTTCTGTTGTTGATATACCTCTTGGTGGCGGTAAAGGTGGTGTTATATGCGACCCACAAAATCTATCGTCAAATGAACAAGAACAAATTTGTCGTGGTTGGGTTAGACAGATGGCTAGAATGGTAGGTCCAATACAGGATGTACCTGCTCCAGATGTACTAACAACTGGTCAACACATGATATGGATGTTAGATGAGTATGAAAAAATTACTGGTATGAAAAACCCTGGGTTCATAACTGGTAAACCAGTTGGGATGGGTGGTTCACTAGGTAGAACAGAAGCTACTGGATACGGTGTAGTATATACTTTACGTGAAGCTTTAGATCAAATAGGTTTAGATATTAACAAGACTACTGCTTCTGTACAAGGGTTTGGAAACGTGGCGAAATACGCTATAGAACTATACACAGAAATGGGTGGTAAAGTAATTGCAGTATCAAGTTGGAATCACGTAGAACAAAGAGCTTATACATTCAAAAAAGAGAGAGGTATAGGTTTCAGAGACTTAGAAGGTATAACTAATAAGTTTGGTGAAGTTGACGTAGAGAAAGCAAAACAAAATGGCTACGAAGTACTAGATGGTAATGCTTGGATAGAGCAGAATGTTGATATACTAATACCAGCAGCTTTAGAAAATCAAATCAACAAAGATACAGTAATTAAAATACAAGATACCGTAAAAGTTATAGTAGAAGGTGCAAACGGACCAACTACTCCTGAAGCTGATAAAGTTATCAATGAAAAAGGCATACTTTGTATTCCTGATTTCTTAGCAAATGCTGGTGGTGTTACTTGTTCTTATTTCGAACAAGTACAGAATAACACTAACTACTATTGGCCAAAAGAAGAAGTTATTGAAAAACTAGATAAGAAAATGACTGATGCTTACAAAGCGGTTGCACACGTAGCTCATGGCAAAGGTTTACCAATGCGTGACGCAGCTTATGTGATTGCTATTCAACGTGTAGTTGAATCATGTAAAATGCGTGGTTGGGTGTAAGAAAATTAAGAAAAATTAGACATTAAAAAAGCTCCCTTGAGGGAGCTTTTTTATTTACCTAATGGACTCTACTTATTAAGTAATAAATATTTCTAACGGTAAATTGTATGAGTAGTGGCAAATTTCGTGGTAGTTTCCTGTCAAACCGCTACGCAGTTTGAGCGGGCTACAAACCTTGAAATTTACCACATCGCCTGCCATTACTTATACAAAATGTTGTGGGTAGTTATTAGTTCATTCAGCTTCTGAAAATATTCATTTCTATTAAATTCAAAGTCCTTAAAACCAGAATAATCCCAAAAATTTGCAGAATCTTTACTTCGATGAATTTGTTCAAATCCTGTCCAAATCACGGTGTCTTGTTTTTCAATTACTTTAATCATAAATGTCCAACAACCTGGTGAACCACATTCACAATCAAGTATATCTGATTTATCTTCTTCGGAATTTTGATTGTCCTCCGAATTTGTCAAGTTAGCAAAAAGAACTTTGGGGTCAAGTCCGTCATAAGCTCCCGCAATATTCTCACTACCTTCTTTTTTCGCTAATGGCAATTCATAGTCCCTTAATGAATCAATCAGGTTTTTACCGTCAATCATTATTTGCGTCGAAAATGTTGTGTAATCATTAATCACGTCTTTTCTTATTTCAAAATCCAGCTTATTCATATTAAGATTTGATTTCTATCCATTCTCCGTCTACCAATTTTTCAAATTTGCTCCATTCAGGATTTCCAATTTCTCGTCCTTTTACTCTTACAGGTTCTATCCAATCGTGTTGGCAATTTTCCAAAGGGTCTGGAATTTCTTGCCAATCTTTTTTGTCAATCCCATATTCTTGTGAAGCTTCAATTGCATATTCTACTTTCTCAAACCAATTATCCCAAATTGCACTTGAATCAGATTCCTTATCGTATCCAAACAGATACACTCCATCTTCAGAGTCGTAAATCATTAATCTTTTTACGTCTGAATCAATCTGTTGTATGTTGGCTATTAGTCTCATTTATAATTACCCACAACTATCCAAATATACGAACATTCGTATATCCTGCCATTATTACCTTCGTATATCAATATTATATTTATAATTAGAAATTTGATAAAGAATAGGAAAATAACTAATTTAGGCAGTTGTATAAAAAAAGGTATTACGAATGATAAAGAGTCAATATAAAAATGATTTTAAAGAGAAGTTAATCATCCAACGATTTGCTTCTAATACAATTTCTACATATGTTATGTGTATAAACAAATTTCTAACTTATTATGAAAGCAAAAATATTAGGACACTAAATACTAACGATATAAAAGTATATTTAACTCACCTATTGAAAATTGAAAAAATCAGTGATTCTTATCAGAAACAAATGCTTGGTGCTATTTCTAAATTTTATGATTTGATTTTTAATATTAAATTAGACTTAAAGCCATTGTACCCTAAGCGGAAAAAAAATACTCTTCCAAAATATATTAGCAAACCTCAAGTAAAAAAAATGATAGATGAGACAAGGAATTTAAAACATAGATGTATAATTATGTTACTTTACAGTGCTGGTTTAAGAGTCTCGGAGCTAATTAATCTAAAAACAATAGATATAGATTCGGACAGTATGCTAATTAATATTTCTAATTCAAAAGGGAGAAAGGACAGAAAAGTAATGTTATCTGAAAAAGTATTAACAGAATTGAGAATGTATTATAAGGAATTCAAACCTAAAGATTACCTATTTGAAGGTCAAAATAAAGACCATTATTCTGCTAAAAGTATTCAAAATGTTGTTAAAGAAGCAGCAATAAGAGCAAATATAAATAGAAGAGTAACACCACATATGCTAAGACATAGTTTTGCAATTCACCTACTTGAGAATGGTACAGATATAAGGTACATTCAAGAGCTGTTAGGGCATAGTTCAATACAAACAACAGAGTTATATACTTACATAACAGATATTTCTAAGTCAAAAATAAAATCACCTATAGACTTTATTTTGTGAGTGATTAAAAAAAAGACCCTTTTAGTGTTCCAAAAGAGTCTTAATCTTAAAACTTAAATTATCATCAGAGTCTTACTCCACATTCTGTACTTGTTCTCTTATCCGTTCTAGCTCTTCTTTCATATTCACTACTTTGTGAGCGATATTAGCATCATTGCATTTAGAACCAATAGTATTAGTCTCTCTGAGCATTTCTTGCAATAAGAAGTTTAGTTTTGGACCATTTGAAGTTTTTTCTTTCATAGTATCATAGAATACTTTAATATGCGATTGCAATCGAACGCATTCTTCACTTATATCAAGCTTATCCGCTAAGATAACCATTTCCATTTGTAAACGTGACTCATCTATCTCATCGTTATCAAATACTTGAGCAATTCTTTGTCTTATTTTTTCTCTCTCTCTTGGTATTCTATCTATCTCATCGTCTTCTATAGTTTTTAAAATATTATGTATATTTTTGATTCTATTATTTATATCTCTAGCTATGTTAGTTCCTTCTTTCTTTCTCATATCTACAAGTATCTTCAAGCCTTTGCTTATAGCATCTTTAGTAAGTGTCCATTCTAAAACAGGATCTACTTCAGCTTCTTTTTGTGTGAAGAAATTTGAGAATTGTAATATATGGTCTAGCTTAACTGTTTCCTTTATCTTCAAATCCTTTCTGCATTGGTCTAGCTCCGCTTTTATACCTTTGGCCAACTCTGAGTTTATATTGAACTCTTTACTTGTTGTATCTGCTTCTGTATAAATATTTATATTCACACTTCCACGTTTCAACATTTTTTTTACTCTATCTCGTATTTCGAACTCCTTGTCTGCTAGGCTTCTAGGAGAACGCAAGTTCACATCTAAACCACGTCCATTTACTGAACGTATTTCGACTGTGACTTTCATCCCTTTTCTGTTGATCTCAGCTTTACTAAAGCCAGTCATACTTAAAATCATATAAACCCTTTATTAAATTTCTAATTGTTGTCTGTACTCTTTCGTATAGCCAACATAATTTTCTGCGTTTTTACGTACCCAAGTCAACTCTGCGTCGCTTAGGTCTCTAACTATCTTAGCAGGAACTCCTGCTACTAATACCCCTTCGGGTACTTCAAAATTTTCTCTTACTACAGCTCCTGCACCTACTAATGAATTAGAGTTTACAATTGCATTATCTAAAACTGTAGCACCAATACCTATCAAACAACGATCTTTTATAGTACATCCGTGCAATGTTACTGAATGCCCTACGGTTACATACTCGCCTATATTTAGTGCGTATTTGTTATTCGTAACATGAAGCATACTTAAATCTTGTATATTGGTTCCTTCACCAATACGAATATAATGAACATCTCCACGAATTACACTATTATACCAAACTGAGCAATTCTTACCTATCTCTACATCACCAACTATTCTTACTCCTTCGCATAGAAATGCACTTTCGTGAATCTTTGGTGTAATACCTTTATAAGTTATTATACTACCGTTTTTACCATCTTCTAATTTCATCATTTTCCCTTTAAAGTTTTTTAATATGGTAAAATCTTATTTATTGCAGTTTCATCTACTCTGATTATACGTAATGTCTCTTTTCCAGCGAAAACAATTGAACCATCTATATCAACTTCTGGATAGAAATTGATTGGGTGAACACCCCCGATTTCCAAAGATTTTACTAGTCTGCCATCCTTTCTTTGTAGATAGAACAGTGCATACGTTTCTCTATTTGATGCTAAGAACATTAACTCATTCTGCGATATATATATTGGCATTGGAATACTATAATCATAATAAATCTTCCAAGTCATATCACCTTTACTGCTGTAAGCAAATATTCCACTAAGCATCTGACCCATACCAGAGCTATATGACACCAAATATAAATCCCCTTCTTCTGACATACTTAAAAATCGAGGTATATTAGAAATTTCTTTGTCCCACATTACTTGTCCATCACTATCTAGATAGAATACTTTTGATAATGGGTTTTCTCCTCCTTGTACAGAACCAGAAACAGCTATTTGAGTTCCATTGCTAATTGCTCCTTTTATAAATCTAAAGCCCTTTGCAGAAAATCTCCATTTCTCAACTCCATCTATCCCGAGACAAATTAAAGTATCAGTTACACCAAATTGATTGTTCGAAAGAGTAACGAGAATCCTCTCATCATCTATCGCTGAAACATAATCTATAATACCTGAGTTGTATTTATTCTTATATAGTTCCTTACCTGATTTATCAAGAATAGCTAAATTTCCATCTGTGGAACTGAACACTACAGTGCTTTTAAGTGCAAGTGGGGTATTAAATATTTCAAACCTGGTGGGTGTGAATAAAGGTTTACGATATTTAAGATTACCGGTGCTATCAAGTGAATATATGCTCCCATTGTTATCAATTGTATATATATTATTATTACTATCAGCAGCAAAACCAGCACCTATGAATAATCCCGAGTCTAGTTGATATTCCCAAATCTTATTTTGATTTTTTGTAGAGTATATTTTACCATTCTGAGTAGAAAATACGGACTGTCTATTATTAAGAATTAGTGGAGGAGAAGTAGCTCCCGAGTTAGTGTCAATATCTCTTTGAGAATACTGTTGAGCTTGAAATGATTCTATATGTTCGAATGAAGAACTTCGTCCTTTATTTCCAAATATATTGCCAAATTCCTTATTGCCATCACTACCACATGATATAAATAGAATTGAAATCGATATAATTAATAATTTATTGCGCATTTCGTACTAATCTTAGACCTATTGATTTGTAATCTATTTTGTTGATAGACCGATTGCTAACACGTGCAAAGTTGAATCCATCTTGGTAAGAACCGCCTCTCATTACATGTCTGCCACCAGTAATTGGACCAGTTGGGTCAGTGATTGGGTTCGAAGTATAATAGTTTTCTTCGTATTTATCCCAACACCATTCCCACATATTGCCATGAACGTCATATAAACCATACTGATTTACTAGTTTTTCACCCACTTTGTGGCTGTTTAGTCCAGAATTACTGTCGAAATATCCCATTTGGTTAATATCTCCATTCCCGGAGAAATCCTCATCTGTTCCCGCTTTGCAGAAATATTCCCACTCGGCTTCTGTTGGCAATCTCCATCCATTGGCATTGTAATCGAAAGAAACATTAGGGCCTACTAGGTTATATGCTTTATCAAGTCCATATACATCAGACATTTTATTGCAAAACTCAATCGCACGTAGCCAAGTAATACTATCAGCCGGGAAGCCAAAATCATCTGCTTGGATAATCAAAGTATCTATAACTTGTGACCATAGTTCTCTAGTAACTTCATAAGAGAAAACATATAAGTCTCTTGTAAGAGTTACTTCGTGTATAGGTGTCTCATCAGAAAAACCACTAAGTGCACCCATCATAAACTTCCCTGCACTTACTCTTACAGTATCATATTCGGGTGTAAGTGATATATTAATAGGAATAGAGTTTGTCTTCACTCCATTAACTTCTAGGCTTAAATTACCATTTGTTATTGCTTGCTTAGGTACGAATATCAACTTTGTTGGGTTAACACTGATTATATCTATGTTTGTCTCAGAGTCATTTATCAGTACTTTCGTTGATTCTGCTGAGTTACCCAACGCTATCCCATTCACAGAAACCGTGTCAAATAGAAAAGTGTTGGACCTTGAAAGACCAGTTATCTTTGCTGTCTCATTGTCAACTAATGTGTTCTCATCTGTACAAGCCGCTAGTAGAAGTGTAATGAGAAAGACTAATAATGTAATTTGCTTCATTGAACTGTATAATTGTTATGTTCTAATACGATTACAAATTTACTAAATATTATAAAGTAATAGGAGATTGAGGATAAAAATAATCATTGAACACAATTTATATGTACTTGATAGTATAATTATAAACTTTGTAATCTGTACATCGTATTTTTAAAATGAATAAATCTAATTCGTCAAATCTAAAGAAAACCTTGATAACTATAACTGTAGTTATGGGGGTAACTGTATTCTTATTTCATTCCGTATTCCCTACATTTATAGTCAAAATAAAAAATCCAGTTGTTGCAATCTTGAAACCTTCCTTTAAGTACCCCACAAGTGATATAAACAAAGTTATTATAAAAACGAAAGATGGGATCAACCTAGTCGGCATACACAATGAAGCTAAGATAAAAAGAAAGGGTGCCGTTATATTGTTGCATGGAATAAGAGCTGGGAAGGAACATTTCAACAAAATATCAGAGTTTCTTAGTATCAATGGTTACGATACATTCGCATTTGATTCTAGGGGGCATGGTGAAAGCGGTGGGGAATACTGTACATTTGGAGACAAGGAAAAGGAAGATGTATCTGCAATTGTAGATTATATTGTTAGTATTACTGGTGAGGAGAATATATCAGTATGGGGGCAATCTCTTGGTGGTGCTATAGGAATTCAAGCGTTGGCTTCGGATAAAAGGCTGAGGTCAGGTATAATAGAAAGTACATTCTCTGATTTTAGGACAATTGTACACGACTATGCAAAAGACTTTGCTGGATTTGAAATTCCATTTCTGACAGATTATCTGATAGATAGGGCAGGGGAAATTGCAGGTTTTAATCCCGATATTTTATCTCCACTACAAGACTGCAAAAAAATAGACCAACCAATGTTAATAGTTCACGGGAATGCAGATGAGAAAATAAACGAAAGCTATGGTAAAAGAAATTTTAAAAATCTTAGTTCAGTTCGAAAAGAATTTATTGAAATTAATTATGCAGGACATCTGAATGTGTGGGAAAAAGGAGGTACAGAATATCTAGAAAATGTAGTAAAATTCTTGGATAGAAATAAACGATAATCCCTACCTCTTAACTCTGCCAAATCCGGCGAAGGTTCTTTGTAGATATTCATTATCTAAATCTTGGATTATTACTCCTCTTGAAGTTGAGGCGTGTATCATCTTATTACTACCTACATATATACCTACGTGACCTACGTCGCTTCCTCGGCGGAAGAATACTAAATCGCCAACTAGTTTTTCGTTTGATGCTACTTTCTCTGTAAATTGATACTGTTCTCTAGAAGTTCGAGGTACTTTGTAACCTAAGTCATTATATACATTGAGTACAAACCCAGAGCAATCTACACCAGATTGTGTAGTACCACCATATTGGTAAGGAGTGCCGAGCCATTTTTTAGAAGAGGAAAGCAGGCGACCTTCGAAATGGTTGCCTTTATTATCTTCGTCTAATTCTTCTTCTAATTGCTCTATTATTTTTTTACTACCCTCGTAAACTAAGTTACCATAAGTCTTTATATCATCTAAATCATCTGAAGTAAACCTCACATAAGAGCTACAACTCCATAAGAAAACGATCAACAATAAAGAAAATAGGAACTTTTTCATAACTATCTGTCCCTTCGTATTGGAATAGGTGTAGTCTTGTAAGTCTTGTAGAAGTTCTTAGCTGATGAAAGTAAAAGAGCAACTGCTCCTGTTAGCAATATAAATGAAAAGTAAATCATAATGTATTCTCTTTGTTATAGTTATAAAGAGAATAAAGCAAACTTTATGCCAATATATTTAGCTGTTCGAATGTAGTTTGAAAGCTGTCAATTAGCGATTCTACATTAATAATCTGAGGAGCTATAGCATTAATAGGAATGGCAGTTTTAAGGGTAAAATCTTTGAGTCTATTAGCTTTTTCTGGGTCTTCCGTAGTATAGTCAGCTATCTGTTCGAATCCATAATCTATAAGTATCGAGCCGTGTTGTAAAAGCTTATTGCCGAATATTCGTTGTGCAGAGCCAACTATCTTCTTATTATCGTGAGTCAATTCATAACGAGCAGAAGAAGCAAAGCAAGAGACCGACCTCTCGTCAGATTTGTAGAAATTCTTGAAGTCAGGATTCGTTTTCACGAAATCAACTTCTAATCCAATATTATTAAGCACTTCTGCTATTAGTGTATGTACTTCTTGATACACATAATCCTTAGTGCGAGTATTGTCCAGATGAGTGACTATCGAGTATGTAAGCTCATTTGCGTGAAAGACTCCTCTACCACCAGTCGGTCTTCGTACGATATCATATCCGTCTTTATAAAGCTTATCTTTTAATATACCGTCATCTTTTTGGTTATACCCAAGCGACAAACACCATGGATTCCAGCTATATAGACGAAAAATAGGACTGTCAGTTGGGGAGAGAGACTCCATCAATTCTACATCTTTATTCATATTGAAAAGACCCTCACTAGGAGGGTCTATTATCATTCTATATTTTTTTTTGTGGAGCATTTATGCGTATTTTTCAACTACTTCTTTGATTCTGTCAAATGCCCAATCTATCTCTTCCCTAGTAATTACCAGAGGAGGAGCTATTCTAATTACATAGTCATGAGTCTCTTTACAAAGCACTCCTAATCCCATCAAATCCTCGCAATACTTTCTCGCTGGTTCAGTTAGCTCCAATCCTATCCAAAGTCCTTTTCCTCTAACTTCTTTGATTTTGCTACTTTTTATAGATTTTAGTTTCTCCTTAAAGTAATTGCCATTGTCAAATGACTTTTGGATTAGATTTTCATTTTCTATAACTTCCAAAGCAGCAGTTGCTACAGCTGCACCTAAAGGATTACCACCAAAAGTAGAACCATGATCTCCCGGTCCAAATACGCCTAATACTTCATTGTTCGAAAGTACAGCTGATACAGGATAAAACCCACCTGATAATGCTTTACCTATTATTACCATATCTGGAATTACATCTTCATATTGATAAGCAAACATTTTACCACTACGTCCTAATCCTGCTTGAATCTCATCAAATGCTAATAAGATATTATGTTGGTCACAAAGCTCTCTTAATTGCTTCAAATATCCATCTGGTGGAATTATAATACCAGCTTCACCTTGTATAGGTTCTACCATTATACAACAAGTATTTTCATTTATCAATGATTTCACAGATTCTATATTACCATATTCCGAAACAACGAATCCAGGTGTGAACGGTCCAAACTCTTTCTTGTATTGTTCATCAGTCGAAAACCCAACTATAGTAGTAGTTCTACCGTGGAAATTATCAGATGCAACTATTATCTCAGCTTTGTCTTTAGATATACCTTTATTTCTATATCCCCATCTTCTAGCTGCTTTGATTGCAGTTTCTACAGCTTCGGCACCACTATTCATTGGCAAAGACATATCGAAGCCAGTCATGTCATTTAGCTTTTTGTAGAGTGCTGGTAATTGATCATTTCTGAAAGCTCTACTTGTAATAGTGACTTTCTCTGCCTGCTCTTTGAAAGCTTTTAGTATATGAGGATTACAGTGACCTTGGTTTACAGACGAATAAGCAGCCAAACAATCTAAATATCGATTATCATCAACATCATAGACCCATACTCCTTCTGCTCTACTGATAACTACATCTAGTGGATGATAGTTATGTGCTCCGTATTTTTCTTCTATTGCAATTAATTCTTGCGTTTTACTCATATCATTTTCTCTTTCTTCGTTTATAAACTTGATTCGCTCTCTGCCCATGCGTCAGCTGTTTCATACACTCTTATTTTCAATCCCTTCAGATTATCGAATTTCTGAAATTCTGGTTTTAATAATTCTAAAAAATAAGCACTCATATCTTCTGCAGTAGAGAAATTATCAATAATATAATGCTTGAACTGATTTTCTTTTAGAAAATTTAACATCAGATCATCTTTACTATCGACAAGAAAAGCGTGATCTATTTTGTCTAGTAGAGGTCTGACTATTTTTTCGATATCATAGAAATCAATCAACATTCTATTTTCGTTAACTTCACCTTCTAGCTCCAAAAGCATTTTGTAAGTGTGACCGTGTATATTTTTACAAGGACCTTCGTGGAATGGCAATCGGTGGCTCATTTCCCAAATAAATTCTTTACCTATTCTTACCATATTATTCTTTGATGTATGATGCTACTATTGTCGAAGTCATACCACCGCGAGTACCCCATTCACTTATTATTTCCATTTCTAAAGGAGCACAAACTGCGACTAAATCATCTAATATCTGATTAGTAATTTCTTCGTAAAATATACCTTTGTCTCTATATGCCAAGAAGTAATATTTCAAAGATTTTAACTCTACACAAAGTTTATCTGGTACGTAATTAACTATTATATTCCCAAAATCAGGTAAACCAGTCATAGGACACACAGACGTAAATTCTGGATTTTCATGAGTTATTGAAAAATATCTGCCCGGTCTTGGATTTTCAAATGTTTCTAAGTTATTCATTTATGTATTTACTATATTTGTTATTGAATTTAGTTCAAAATTAAGAAATTACCCTATAAATAAAGAAAATAGACTTCTTTATTTTAGCATTGACAATCACCAATAAGAATTATTGAAATGAGTATAACAAAAGAATTGACAATAGAAGAACAACTAGAGATATTTAAAAAAGGAATCAAACCCGTTAATGTGGTTTCACCTTGTCTGCTAGGTAATGGTATAACTAAACTTAGTGATTTTAAAAAAGATGAGTACTATGATGAATTTAAAAAATTACTTATAGAGAAATCTTGTACTAAGTTTGTCCCTGCTTCAGGAGCAGCTACTCGTATGTTTAGTGATCTTATTGCGCTAAGAAATGAGATGAAGTTTCCAACTATAGATGCTATAGAGACATCGAATTTGGAAAACAAAGAACAACTAATTCATTTCTTTAAAAATTTGAATCTAATACCATTTTATAAAAAACTGAAAAAAAATCTGAATGAGAAATTCAAACTAACTTTTTTAGACAATAGTACTGATTTAACTGAAATAATTAACGCTATATTGGATGATGAAAAACTCGGATTAGCTTCAAAACCTAAAGCACTTATACCGTTCCATAATTACTTCGGAATGCTAAGATCGCCAATCTACGAACATATACAAGAAGCAAAGGAGTATATACTAACAAATGGAGTAATCTCAATACATTTTACTGTATCTCAGGAACATCAGAAACAGATTCAGAAGAGAATAAATAGAATATCTAAGTATGAAGTTTTTAATATTAACAGTTCTATAAGCCATCAATCATCAAAAACTGATACTATAGCAGTCGATTTGGATAATAATGCTCTTAAAGATGAATATGGAAAATTTCTTACTAGGCCAGGTGGTCATGGGGCATTAATTTTTAATTTGAATAATTTGGATACAGATGTTGTATTCATCAAAAATATTGATAACGTAATCACTGTGCCTAATAATAGAGAGTCAAACCAATTTAAACAAGTTCTAGCAGGTTATTTTTACTCTATTCAAAAGCAATTATTCGAATTTGCTGAAAGGTATGAAAAAAATCCGTCCGATAAGATATTACATAAAGAAGTAGTAAAATTCTACAAAGAAACATTTTTTCTAAAAATTGAAAGTGAAAAAATTATAGATTATATCAATAGACCAATTAGAGTTTGTGCTATGGTTAAAAATGAAGGTCAACCTGGTGGTGGTCCATATTTTGTTGAAAAAGATGGTGTTATATCAACTCAAATATTAGAAGCTTCACAAATTGATAAGTCTAAACCTGAGAATATAGAGAAGATTAAAAAATCAACACATTTCAACCCTGTTGATATGATTTGTGGTATAACAGATTATAAAGGTAAAAAATTCAATCTATTAGATTTTGTTGATGAAAATACTTATTTTGTTTCTCAAAAAACTCACAATGGTAAACCAATTAAAGCATTAGAGCTGCCAGGTCTATGGAATGGAGCTATGTCTAAATGGAATACCGCTTTTGTAGAGATGCCGTCAGAGTATTTCAATCCAGTCAAAACAGTTTTTGACTTACTTGATAAGAGACGAATTATAAAATAATTAAGAATCATAATTAATGAAAAATATTCTAGTCCTTACCTTTTTATTACTTAGTATGAGTCTTCACGCTATAGAAAATCAATTGCTTTATGACCCATTACCTGGTGAAGAAGATATTTATCTTGATATTATTTATGATAATATGGGTACGGAAAATAGCTATGACGCATTCATTGCATTACAAAGATTGACTGCAAAGCAATATGCTAAAAAAGACTTCAAAGCTATGAAAGAGCTATATATAGAATTCAAGAAAGATTTGCCCGAATATTCGGATAAAATTGATAAAATAATTGCTATTCTGTCTGATCAAGACTATAAATTAGAAGAAATGAACCTTGGTAGTTATGTTAATACTGAATTTCCAGAGTATAGCCCCACCCCTAATGGGAGTGGCGATAAACTTTATTTTACTAGTTATGGTCGCTCTAATGATAATAAAACAGAAGACATATTTATGTCAAAGTTCAAAGATGGTATTTGGCAAATAGCTGAAAAAATTAAAGGTAAAATTAATACTGATAAAAATATGGAAGCACCTCAGTGTGTTACTACAGATGATAATACATTAATATTCTTTGGCAATCTTGAAGGTAGTTTAGGTAGAGGTGATTTATTCTATTCAGAGAAAGTTAATGATGATACTTGGGGAGAAGTGCAGCATTTCCCTAGCCCAATTAATTCAGAATATTTTGATTGCGATGCTAAGATTAATAATAATGGTACCTCTATTGTATTTGTGTCTGATAGACCAGGAGCAACTGGTGACGAGCACAAATATGGCGAATACTATCATGGAAGTATGCAAGGTAATACTGATATATATGTATCGGTAAAAGATGATGCAGGGAATTGGGGAGAGCCGATTAACTTAGGAAGCACAATAAATACTGAACATGCTGAAAGAAAACCTTTCTTACATCCAGATGGTATGACTTTGTATTTCAGCTCTAATGGACATCCAGGATTGGGTCGTCTTGATTTGTATATGGCGAAAAGATTATATGAAGATTCGTGGA
Source organism: bacterium (assembly GCA_030426865.1). Classification (GTDB taxonomy): domain Bacteria; phylum Bacteroidota; class Ignavibacteria; order Kapaibacteriales; family UBA2268; genus PGYR01. Next base: position 19,312 of record JAUHXN010000003.1, read on the forward strand.
CTGATTGGTCAGAACCTATAAACATGAGCAAAGAAATAAATTCACCTGGTAATGAAAGAGCAACCATTATCAACACATTTGGCGAACTTGCTTACTTTGCTACTGCCGAGAGAAAAATTACTTTTGGTGGCTCTGATATTTTCAGTTTTGATGTGCCTGAGCATCTTAGACCAGAACCAGTGGTAATGGTTAGAGGTAAAGTTACTGATTATCAAGGCAATCCATTGGGGGCAGACGTATTATGGGAAGATTTCCGTAAAAGGAAATTGATTGGTGAGATGAAATCTAATCCACTAACAGGGGAATACTCAATTATATTTCCTGTTGGTACAAAGTACAGGTATTATGCATCTAAGGAAGGATATTTCCCATTGTTCAAAAGTTTGGATATTACGGATAGAAAAGATACAATGATTGTTTATCAAGACTTAGTACTTTATACCGAAGATGACGTAGTGCCTGATGAACTTATAGCAGAAAATCAATACTTAGATGAAGATGCTATTAAGTTAGCAGGAGAAGGTTTATTTGAAGATTTAACTCAATGGACTTGCTGCTATGTAATTATAAACAGTTTACCATCAAAAGATGATGCAGATAAACTATTAATAGAATTAGAAAATAATTATTTTGAAAATTTGAGAATTGTACCATTTTACTCTGAAATAGAAGAGATTACTTATTATAGAGTAGCAACTCAATGTATTGAGTCATACAATTCTTTCAAAGAGTTCAAATATAGGCTTGTAGAATATAATGCCGAATCAAACAATAAATTATTACCATCAATTAAATGTGAATAGAGGACTTTTATGAAATATCTATTACTTATTATATTAATTGGAGCATTCTTATTTCCCAATTCTCTAATTTCAAAAAAAACTATTATCTGGAATAATGTAGGACAAAAAGAAGTCATTACTAAAGATTTAGACTTTGACATGATTTATGGGCAAGCAAACCCTGAAAATACTAGAATCCAGTTAAAATCTAGTGCAAAGGAAGGGGAGTTTGTTTTAGAATTAGTTAAGTATGAACCGCCTTCTCGTAGCTCTAAATCATCTGAAATTAGTAGCTCTGTTTCGAATGAAGAATTAAAAAAATTGGAACTTCAAATTGAAGAATTAAGACAAGCTAATAAAACTTCTCTTGATATAATAGAGCAAGACAAAAAATTTAATGAAAGATTAAAAGAAACAAGCGAGAAAAAGAAAACTGATATAAACGAGGTTGAAAATTTTGAAGATGTAAAACTTGCCTTAAAAGAAAAAATTAAAAACATAGACACTCAAATCACTGATAAAGAACAAGAAATCCAAAACAATAATGATATTATAAAAGAAACTCAAATTAAAATATTAGAATTAGGAGATAGCGACCAAGATAAAAGGAAAAAAGAGGAGTACAATACATTAATAAAAAAGATAGAAGCTCAAAACAGATATTTAGAAAAAGAGATTAAGCTTCTAGCTGTGGACAAACAGCTTTTAACTGCTGATTTAGATTTGATAAAAGTTGAACTTGAAAGACAAAAGCAATTAACTTACTTTTTGATGCTGATTGCTGGAATAGTCTTATTATTTGCTATTATTCTATACTTCAGATTCAGATTGGAGCGAAGATTAAAAAATATAATCGATGCAGAGAAGAAAGAATCAGAAAGATTACTGCTTAATATTTTACCTTTGAAAATTGCTAATAGATTAAAGCAAAACGAGCATTCTATTGCTGACTATTTTGATACAGCGTCTATTGTATTTATTGATTTAGCTGGCTTTACAAATTACTCAAGTTCAAGGAAACCAGGCGAGATTGTAGAAATGTTAGATGCTATATTTAAACATTTAGATTCCTTAGCTGATAAATATCATCTTGAGAAGATTAAGACTATTGGTGATGCTTATATGGCTGCCTCAGGAATTCCTGAAAAGAATGAAAAACATGCAATTAATGCTGCGATGTTTGCGATTGAAGCTAATAACTATTTTAATAAGAATACCTCGGACGAAGGCAATGCAATAAAGGCAAGGATAGGAATTGGCTCAGGGGATGTTGTAGCAGGAGTAATTGGTACTAGAAAATTTGCCTATGATTTATGGGGTGATGCTGTTAATACTGCAAGTAGGATGGAAAGTAGTGGGGTTGTTGGTAAAATCCAGATTAACGAAAAGTTTAGAGATGAACTGCTTAGTCAAATGAATGGCAGTAAGATTAATATTGAAGAAAGAGGTGAAATTGAAATTAAGGGTAAAGGTAAATTAAAAACATTCTTTATTAATGATTAAAAGGAATATTACATGAATTCAAAATTAGGGTATCTAAGTATTTTAATTTTATTATTTATTTATTCTTGCAGTCTTTTTGACCCTAATAAAGAATCGGAGGTTTTAGATGCTATTCCACCTAAAGGGTATAATCCTATATTTGATTTACAAAACGAAAAAAGAATTATTAAATAAATAAACAAACAATTATAAATGAAAAATATTCTACTTCTTTTTATCCTGTTAACTGGTTTGAACCTTCATGCTGTAGAAAACCAATTATTATATGACCCTCTTCCTGGTGAAGAAGATATTTATCTTGATATTATCTATGATAATATGGGAACTGAAAATAGTTATGATGCATTCATAGCCTTGCAAAGGTTGACTGCTAAACTATATGCTAAAAAAGATTTTAAAGCAATGAAAGAGATTTATCAAGAGTTCAAGAAAGATTTACCCGAATATTCTGAAAAAATTGATAAAATAATAGCAATTCTATCTGATAAAGATTATAAATTAGAAGAGATAAACCTAGGTAGTCATGTAAATACAGAATTTGCTGAGTATAGTCCAACTCCAAATGGTAGTGGTAACCGGTTATATTTTACAGGTTATGGGCGTTCCAACGATAATAAAACTGAAGATATATTCATGTCCGAATTCAAAGATGGATATTGGCAACCTGCTGTGCGACTACAAGAAGGAATAAATTCGGAAAAGAATATGGAAGCTCCACAGTGTATAACTACTGATGATAATACACTGATATTCTTTGGAAATCTAGATTCTAGTTTAGGCAGAGGTGATTTATTTTACTCTCAAAGAGTTTCTGATAAGTTATTTGGTGAGGTTCAACATTTTCCTAGACCAATTAATTCTGAGTATTTTGATTGCGATGCAAAAATTAACAATAATGGTACTTCTATAGTATTCGTATCTGATAGACCCGGTGGAATCGGTGAAACACACAATTATGGTGAATATTGGAAAGGTAGTATGCAAGGAAATACAGATATTTATGTTTCTGTAAAAGATGAAGAAGGTAACTGGCAAGAACCGATTAACTTAGGCGAAACAATTAATACAGAATTTGCAGAAAGAAAACCTTTTTTACATCCTGATGGAATGACACTTTATTTCAGTTCCAATGGTCACGCTGGTTTAGGTAGAATGGATTTGTATATGGCCAAAAGACTCTATGAAGACTCGTGGACTGATTGGGGAGAACCTGTAAATATGAGCAAGGAAATAAATTCTCCAGGTAACGAAAGAGCTGCAATTATCAATACTTTTGGAGAGTTAGCTTACTTTGCAACTGCTGAAAGACCTATTACATTTGGGCAATCTGATATTTTTACAATGTCTTTACCAGATCATCTTAGACCAAATCCAGTAGCTGTAATAAAAGGTACTGTAAAAGATACAGATGGTAATCCTATTGATGCAAAAATTCTTTGGGAGAATTTGGACAACGGTCGTAAAATGGGAGAGATGCGATCTAATCCTGAAACCGGAGAGTATTTTATTATCTTTCCTTTAGGAAAGAACTATGGTTTTTATGCAGAGAAAGAAGGGTATTTCCCAATTTCGAAGAGTATAGATTTAACTAAAAAAGACTCATCTATGACAGTAGTTCAAGACATTATACTTTATCCAGTTAGTGATTTACTTAATGTTGATTCGAAAACTAATGAAGTAGCAAATGCTAATAGTACTGATTTTGATAAATCATCTAAAAAGCTTAGAATTAATAATCTATTCTTTGCGTATAGAGAGTCTGAAATTCTTAGTTCCTCTTATCCTGAATTAGAAAGGGTTGCCTATCTTCTTAACAATTATCCAAAAATAGCACAAGTAGAGATTGCTGGCTATAGTGATGATATTGGGGGTGACGAATATAACAAAAACCTTTCTATGAAAAGAGCTGAAGCAGTTCGAGACTATCTTATCAGCAAAGGAGTACGTTCAGATAGATTAATAGCAAATGGTTATGGTGAAGAATCTCCTGTTGGAGACAATACTACAGAAGAGGGAAGAGCTCTAAATCGTAGAGTTGAAATGAAGATACTTGAAGTCAAAGAATATTAAATTGATTTACTCTTTTAACCAGTTGGTAAATTTTATAATTGCATTGTATCTATGACTAATTTTATTTTTGATTTCAGGCTCAATTTCTGCAAATGTAATGTTGTATCCATTTGGAATAAATATTGAATCATATCCGAATCCATTGTTTCCTTTTTCGGAAATATTAATACGTCCGATACATTTGCCACTGAAGTATTTTACCTCATCGCTTGAAATATAACAGATTACTGTTTCAAAATAAGCTTCGCGATTGCTTTTACCTTTTAGTAACTCCAATAGAAGCTTTCTATTTTCACTGTCATTTGCGTCGTGTGATGCGAAACGTGCAGAACGAACTCCTGGCTTTCCACCAAGTTCTTTTACGAAAAGTCCTGTATCATCTGCAAATGAGGGTATTCCAGTTTTCTCAAATAAAGATAAAGCCTTAATTCTAGAATTGCCTTCCAGAGTGTCTGAATCCTCATCTGGCTCACTAACTATATTTAGTGATTTCGGGCTAACTATTTCTATATCATCTAGTCCACTCAAAGTGAATATATGATTAATTTCATTTATTTTATTCTGATTGTTAGTTGCTGCCGCTATTCTCATCGTCTAAAAGTTCCATTACGCCTTTGATGGCAGTAGTTTGTTTGTTCTTTATTCGTTGAATTATTAGGTTATACTTCGCTTCAAAACTTTTATTTTGAAATGCTTTTTTTAATACTTCTTCTTTCAAAATCTCAATTAATCTTTCACTTTCTTGGTCTATTCTATTCTTTTCAAAGAATCCAATCTCTTTAGAAACCTTGTAAAAACTATTAATTGCATTTGCCAATTGTTCTATATTCGTTCCTTCAAGAGCAGAGATTTTTATCACTTTACGACGCCAAAATTCCTTATCATAATTCAATATTCTTACTGCATTCTTGTATTCTAAGACTGTATCATTAACCAAACTATCTTTTGTATCAGCTTTGTTAATAGCTAGTATATCAGACACTTCTAATATACCGCGTTTTATACCTTGTAGTTCATCTCCTGAACCAGGATTTAATAGCATAACTAATACATCAACTATTGACGCAATGTTAATCTCATTTTGGCCTACACCTACAGTCTCTACTATAATTCTTTCGAAACCCGCAGCTTCACATAATAAAATAGATTCTTTAGTACGTGAAGCAGTACCTCCTAACATTCCTGAAGAAGGAGTTGGTCTGATATATGAGTTTTTATGTTGGGCAAGTGCAGTCATCCTGGTTTTATCACCTAAGATTGAACCACCACTAACTTTACTTGATGGGTCTATAGCAAGTACAGCTGTTTTATAACCCTGGTTACAATAATGTAATCCTAGAATGTCGATTAAAGTTGATTTACCTACGCCAGGTGGGCCAGTAACACCTATTCTCAAAGAATTACCGGTATTATCTAATACACTTTCAAGAACATTTTGGCCAAGTGAAAAGTGTTTTTTCGATGTACTTTCTATCAATGTTATTGACCTGGATAAATAGCTCAAATCTCCCTCTAAAAGACCTTTCGTTATTTCTTCCAAGTCATATTTCAAGATGATCTCAGGTTTGATTCTAGTTCTAATTGTAAATAATTCATAAAATCAAGATTCTTAGATACAAATAGGGAATCGTGATCTTTTATATAATTCATAGTTTCTGCATCTATATCTTCTACTGTACAATAAACAACTTTAGAATTTCTTTTATGTTTCTCAATAGTTTCTATAGTATCCATTATATTCGAAGAATAAGGTAATCTCAAATCACAAACAACCATATCATATTCGTTCTTTTCTAATTGCTCTACAGCATCTTTCAAATTGTAAGTATTATCTGTTACTATATCTAGTTTAACAGAATACTTAAATATCATCTGTAAGAGATTTTGTTGTCCTGGATCGTCTTCAACTACTAATAATCTATTCATTTTAGTTCCCCTTTAAATAATTTATTGCTGCTGTTACTAACATACTAGTTCCAATAGGCATAGCGTTTTCACTTGGTGAAAGTTTCGAATTATGCAATGCAGGCATAGATTTCATATTCTTTGGTCTAACTCCTACAAACCAAAATGTAGCTGGAATATTTTTACCGTAGAAAGCAAAATCTTCACCCCACATTTTAGGTTCAAAAACTATGGTATTATCAACACCTACCAAGCTATTAGCATTACTAATAGTAAGGTTTGTCAATTCCTCATCATTTATTACAGGAGGATAACCTTTTTTAATTTCAACATCTATTTCACAACCATACAATTTACACAATGCAACTGAATTTTCTTCAATCAATTTATGCATCTGGACTCTCCATTCTTCATTGAATGATCTCAATGTTCCCATTAGTTTAACTTCATCGGGTATTATATTGGTAGCATTTCCACCTTGTATAGATGTTATACTCAATACACCAGCTTCAATTGGGTCTTTGTACTTGGTCATCAAAGTCTGAAAATGAATAATCAATTGTGATGCTGCTACAATCGGGTCATGTCCTAACTGCGGTTGTGCCGCATGAGTACTGGTTCCTTTGATAGTAAAGTATAATTCGTCAGGAGCTCCCATAACAGGACCACTATTCAAAGATATCATTCCTTCACTTTCACCTGGATAAATATGTTGACCAAATATAGCGTCAACTTTCGGATTTTCTAATACCCCTTCTTCAATTAGAATACTTGCCCCACCTGGTAGTTTTTCTTCACCTGGTTGGAATATCAGTTTTACTATACCACCTAATGAGTCTTCTATCCCTTTCAGAATCTCTGCAGCACCAATTAACATTGTAGTATGCATATCATGACCACAAGCATGCATAACTCCATCATTTACTGATGCAAATTCCAATCCTGTTTCTTCTTTTATTGGTAAGGCATCTATATCAGCCCTCAGACCAACACATTTTTCGCCTTTCCCAATCGTAGCAACTACTCCAGTGTTTCCAATAACTTTAGACTCTATCCCTAATTCTTCCAATTTAGTTTGAATATATTTACAAGTTTGAAACTCTTTAAATGATAATTCTGGATTAGAATGTATGTCTCTACGTATTTTCTGTAATTTAGGGAACAATTTCTTTGCTTGTTCTAGTACTTGTTCTTCTGTCAAAATTTATACCTCAATTTCCTTTTCTTCTAATATAACTGCAGGACCGATAAGATGAAACTTCGTTCCTTTTTTAATGTCTATTCTTTTATCTATTGTTAACTTTTCACCACTTGTTGGAATAATATCGATGGGAAATTTTAAGCCACATTCTTCAACCGCTGTAATCGCAGTAGCAACTGCACCAGTTCCACAAGCACCCGTTTCTTTTTCTACTCCTCGTTCATAAGTGCGCAGGTAAACAGTTTTACCTTTCACATCATAGAAGTTTGCGTTTGAGCCAATTTTTCCAAATTCCTCATTATATCTTACTTCCCTTCCAACTCCATTGATATCTAGGTTAGCTATGTCTAGTAAATCAATCTTATCAATTCTTATTACAGTATGTTGACTGCCGTTGTCAATATAATGTGTATTTACAAAGCGGCCTTGTAATTTGAGAGTACGTTCTTTGTATTCAATTATATTCGGCATTTCTAAGTCAATTAAATCATCAACTATTTCAGCCGAATAAACTGCACCAGCCATTTCAAATCGTACTTTGGTTTGAGAAGTGCTTATAACTCCTTTAGAAAGAGCGAACTTTACAATTGCTCTACCTCCATTGCCGCACATCATCCCTGTACTACCATCTGGATTAAAAAAAACACATTTGAAGTTATAATCGGCACTTTGTTCTAAAAGCATTAATCCTTCAGTTTCGAACTTATTTTTATCATTTACAGAACAAAGTATAGAAGCCAATGACTTTCCTTGATCTAAAGTCAATATATTGGCTGTATTATCTATTACTGTGAACAGATTACCTGCTCCAGACATATATGTTACTTTAATCTTCATTAATCACTCTTATTGATTCTTCATGTATTAGTCCATTAGTAGCTAATATTTCTTTATCCTCGACTTTAGAATTATCACCCTTATAATTCGTGCACTTTCCTCCGGCTTCATTTACTATCAATATACCGGCAGCTACATCCCAACTGTTTAGATTAACTTCCCAAAAACCTTCGAATCTACCGCATGCCACATAAGCCAAATCCAAAGCTGCCGATCCTAATCTCCTAATTGGGATCCCTCTTTTTACAATATTAGTGAAACTTTTAATAGCATTTTTAGGATCATTATTTATATCATATGGAAAACCTGTTACTAATAATGATGTATTCATTTCATTTTTATTAGAAACGTATATTGGGGTACCATTTAACTTAGCTCCACCTCCTTTTTCTGCACTAAAAAGCTCATCTAAAATCGGTTGGTAAACAGCACCTGCTATCAATTGTCCTTCTTTTCTGAGAGCTATACTAACACTAAATATAGGAATATTATTAGCATAATTAACTGTACCATCCAATGGGTCTATAATCCAATCGTATTCACTCCCATTGTTTACACTCCCTTCTTCTTCAGATATTATATTATGTGTAGGAAATGCTTTAGTAATCTCGTCAATGATAAATTGTTCACTCTTATAATCGTATTCAGTTACTAGATTATTTTTTCCAATTTTGTTGTCAATTTGAAACTTACTACCAAATCCATTACGTAGTATAATTCCAGAATTTGTTATTGTATTATTAATAAAATCAGTAAATTTGGTCATGTTTTTATATGTAAATTATAAAAACTAATTCTTTTATTAACAAAATGAAATAAATGAAGTATAAAAAAATATTCTCATTCTTATTTATTCTTATCTTTAATATCACTCTACTTTCGGCTCAATTCGATGATGAGGCAGTGACAGGTGGAGCAGAATCAGCACAAGACACCTCAAAAGTAAATCAGTTGCTCGAAAATTCAAGTATGAGTGGTGGCTTGCTAGATGGTGCCATTAACCCAAAAGAATATAAAGTTGGTCCAGGTGACGAATTTATTATTAATATTGTTTCTTCTAAAAGCGAGCAAGTTAGAGCTACAATTTTACCAGATGGTAGAATTTTAATAAGAAATGTTGGAGTAGTAGACTTACAAGATAAAACATTGGAAGAATCGTACGAATTGATAGAAAAAGAAGTACGAAAAGTATATAATTCTAAAGAAATTAGTGTTATTTTATCAAATATTAGAAGATTCAAAGTTACCGTATCAGGACAGACTTTTACGCAAGCTACAGTAGCTGCTACATCTACTGAAAGAGTAAATGAAGTTGTAAATAAAGTAGGTGGTTTTGATAAAAAATCATCACTACGAAATATTAGATTATTGCGTAAAGATACGATAATAAAAGTTGATTTGATTAAATTCTTTAACATTGGTGATAAATCAGTTAATCCTTATGTCACTGGCGGAGATCAGATAATTGTTCCTCCTTATAATAGTAAATCAACAATAGAAATAAATGGTGAAGTTCCTAAGAAAATAGAAGTAGAATATATAGAAGGTGATAGTCTATCTACATTAATTAAAATGGCTCAAGGATTCTTGAATTCTTCTGATTTATCGAGCGTTGAGATTAGTCGCTTAGAGTCAGATGGTGTAAGTGTAGAGAAACTATACGTTGATCTTTCTTCTTGGACAGAATCACTATATCTTTCTAATTCATTGCCGAATGATATGGAATTGCGTCCTGGTGACAGGGTCTATGTCAAGAAAAAAGAGAATTGGAGAACGCCAAGTTATGTAAAAGTATTAGGTGAAGTTAAATATCCCGGTAAATATACTATTGAGATAGGTAAAACTAGAATAAGTGATATAATTGAAAGAGCTGGAGGGTTTGATGATGATGCATACGAATCTGCCTCAATACTTATAAGACAAAAAGAAATGGAAAGAACTGATGCTGAATTAGAGCGTCTGAAAACTATTGATAGATCAGAGATGACTAAAAGTGAGCTAAAGTATTTCCAAGCAAGAATCTCTGAGAAAAAGGGGTTAATGGCAGTAAACTTTAAAAATGCAGTCGAAGACCCATCTAGCGTTGACAATATCTTGTTACAAAATAAAGATTCTATTATTGTTCCGGAAAAAATTGACTTTATCAATATACAAGGTAGGGTAAATAGCCCGGGAAATGTTCAGTATAATGAAGATTTTGATTACCTTGACTATATAGCATTAGCAGGTGGTTTCGGATATAGAGCAGATATTGATGAAACTTTTGTTACGAAATCAAAAGGGGAGCAATTCCTTGCTGAAGATTACAATTACAGTTTAGAGCCAGGTGATACTATATTAGTTCCACCAGAAGAAGAAGTTACATTCTTCGAGATATTTACTTCAGCACTTACAATAGCTACTCAGCTAGTTACGGTTGTTGGGGTTATTATAACATTAGTGAGATTACAATAATGCAAGATAATATTACATTCGAAAGTATATTAGGCAGACTGAAAAAAAGAAAATCCAAAATCGTTATTTCTATAGTTTCGATAGTTATATTAGTTATGGGTTATACTTTTATTATGCCTTACACTTATATGGCTAATTCATCTATAATGCCTCCAGAAAAGACTTCTGGCGGTAGTTTAAATTCATTCTTGCAGAATGTAAGTGGTATGATTGATCTTAGTGGTGGGGGACAAGTAGATAGTCGCTCAAAACTAATGAAATCTATATTAGCTAGTCGGTCTGTAGCAAATAAAATTTATGATAAACTTGAGTTAAAAGACAATATCTTATTTAAAGAATATGAAAAACAAGATGTTATAGGATATATTCCCACTCTTTTTGAAGTAGAAGTTGAGAAATCTGGTATTATAGTACTTAGTGGTCTTGTACCAACTGGTTATCTGCCAAATGACGAAGAGAAAAAAGCTGCTGCAGAATTGTCTTATAAACTTACTAATATTGCAATAGATGCATTAAATGAAGTTTTGATTGAAAAAAATAGTTCTACTGCAAAAAACTCTAGGATGTATGTTGAAAATGAAATTAGAAAATACAAAGTTCAATTAGATTCCGTTTCTTCTGAATTGGAAGCGTTCCAAAGTAAAAATAAAGTCCTAGCTTTAGAAGAACAAACAACGGCTATTGTGTCACAGGTAATAGAATTAAACTCATTATTGACAGAAACTAAGACTAAATTAAATCTAGCTAAGATTCAATATTCTGAAGATTCTCCTCAAATTACTGCTCTTCAAAGTCAAGTGGATTTCTTACAAAGACAATCTAATGAACTTCAAGCAGGTAATGATGATGAATTTTCTATATCATTGAACAGAGTTCCTAATCTGACAAGAAACTATTTAGAATTGTTTAGAGATAAGACAATTCTAATGAATGTACTTACGTACCTAGAAACTCAAAAGCACCAAGAGGCTATTCAAGAAGAAAAGGATATACCTGTTGTCCAAGTATTGGATACAGCTATTAAACCTAAAAATAAGTTCTCACCAAGCAGAGGAAAGATTT
>JAUHXN010000211.1 GCA_030426865.1 bacterium
TAGGAACTTTCGGAACACTATTCGGAACTCCTGTTATTAATCAACCACAAGTTGCGATTATGGGTGTTGGTGCAATCAAAAAACGTGCTATGGTAATGGAAGTTGATGGGTCACATGCAATTGTTATCAGAGATATGATGTATTGCTCTATCACTTACGATCACAGAGTAATAGATGGTATGTTAGCTGGCCAGACTCTGAAAGCTTTCGTAGATACTCTTGAAGGAATGAATGAGAATACGATAGTGTTATAATTTTATAATACTATAAAAAATTGAGACAAAGCCCTGCAAAAATTGCAGGGCTTTTTTTATGTTTTCAGGTCTAAGTAATATTACCTATAAATTAAAACTCTAACTTTTATTATATTTGGATGTGTGTTATAATAAATAGTTTCAAAAAATAAATTGGAGTGCGAACCAATGAAGAATATTTTCATTGTAATGGCATTATGTGCCTTATCTTTTACTAGTGCTTTTTCACTAGAACCGTTGAATGTATCAATAATAAATACTAATGCTGGGCCTCATAACCTGACTGTTGAAGTTAATAATTATGATGGTGGTGTAGCAAATGTCTATACTGAGAATTTCAATGGTCTAACGCCCAATTCATCTGGTGTTATATCATTTACTTTAGGTGTTGGCTCGGCTGCTTGGACTGGTATTGCTGCTAGTTCTATAAATTCTTTTTATGTAATTGATGTAAAAATTGGAACTCTATATGCTCAATATAGATTGGACGAATTAATAAGGTTGCAAGCTCAATCTGGTGTTACAGACAAAGACGGTAACATAATACCAGGTGAAGACGACGCTGCTTCTCTAGGGTCTGATGACCAAAGATGGAAAGATGTTTTCGTTGGTCCAGCTTCTATTCATATAGGTGAATCTGGTGATGAAGGTTCTATTAGCTTTACTACTGGTACTAATACTTTGAACTTGAATGCTGATGTAACAAACACATCTGGTGATTTGACAGTTGGCGGAGCTGCTAACTTTGAAGTTAAGGGAAACAACGGAAACTTAACAACTGCTGGTAGAGTAGATTTGGGAGGTAACTTAAGGTTTACGGGTGCTGGTTCTTTTATTACTCACGCTAATAACGATGACATACGAGTACATAACAATTTCGTAATAGGAAACGCTGGTAATGATAATTTCAAAGTTGTAAATGGTAGTGGTAACACGACTATAAAAGGTAAAACTGAAATTAATAATAATAACTCTGGTGCTGGGAATGCGTCTTTGAAATTGACAAATGATGATGCTACTAACGGATCGTTTGCTTTAAATATTACTCAAGGTCATCAAGCATTCTCAGTAGATAATAGTTCTGCTACTATTGGAAACAATGACCCAATTACTATTGGTACAAATACTATAATCAGATTGAAATCTGGAGGTGGTAATATTAGTGGTAATCTTATAAGTGACGGTCAGACTAAAGGACAGATTCTTTATATTACTAATGAAGATGCTGGTGAGATAGATTTAGATAATTCGAATATCATTGGTGCCGCTAAAATCGATCCAAGATCTGTTTTACATTTAATTTGGGTAGGTAACAAATGGATGGTTATTAATAGGTATTAATCTCTATTGAAACAGACTAAGATTTGCACAAGCCCCGTATTTTTGCGGGGCTTTATTGTTATATTAGGTTTTTATTCGAAAGTCGATAATATTCACTATATTGTATTTATAACTACAGAAAATACAGATGAATTATGATAAAATACTTTCTTCTTTCTCTACTGATTATTAGCACTTCCTACACTCAAACAAATGAAGCTGGTGGTCCTCATAACTATATCGAACAGAAATTCGACGTTTTAGAGTACCGACCTATTATTACAATCGAAGACCACAAATCGAAGTCTATTCGAGGTGAGGTTAATATCAACCTAGAATGGAAAACTATATCCGAAGATAATTTATTCCATTTTCATTATGAAGATTTATCTATCGATAGTATATTCTACGATGACGTTTACATACCAGAAACAATCGTAACTACAAATAGTGAAACGGAAGGAATTCTATACTATTCAATAAAACCAGTTAATGACAATAAGCAAGCTACTATAAGAATAGTTTATCACGGAACTATGACTAGCGAGGGTGGTAGCAATGATTGGGGTGGTGTACATTATTCGCAGGGAATTCTCTATGCTATGGGAGTTGGCTTTTTCAATGATTATGTAAGTTGTACAAGACATTGGATGCCTAGCTTTGACCTACCCTCTGATAAAGCTCGTTATACCAGTACTTTTATAGTACCTGATTCTTTGATGGCTATCTCCAATGGAAAGTTATTATCAAAAGTTGACACGCTTGATGGAATGAGCAAATACACTTGGACACTTGGAGATGACGTAGCTGCTACTTATCTACTAACTTTCGCAGTAGGTAAATTCGCCGAAGTAGAAATCCCATCAGAAGGAAAACCACCAGTTAAGTTGTATATGTATGATAACCAAAACTCTATTGCATCTGGCGAACTAGTTTTTAAGTTAGTACCTGAGATGATTGCAGCATTTGAACAATTCTTTGACTATGATTATCCATTCGAGACAATGGGTTATTATGCAGCTAGCAAAGGTGCTATGGAGCATCAGACTCTAGTAACTATGAGCCAAAATCAGATTGTAGGTAAAGCTAACACAATGGATACTATGTACTCTACAGCTGCTCACGAACTTGGTCATCAGTGGTTTGGCAATTTAGTTACTCCTTACGATTTCCGTGATGCCTGGCTGAATGAAGGGTTTGCAGTATTCACCGAGTATGTGTGGATAGAAAGTAAACTCGGCTCGGAGAAGTACAGAGAGGAACTAATGAAACTTCGCTCAACTTATATAAATAGCACAGCAAAAGCTGAACAGCATATACCCCTTTATAATTTCCATAGATTCTCGAAAAATAATTACCCTTCCACTATCTACCAGAAAGGTGGGCTAATACTAGCACTAATACGTGATGTTGTTGGTGATGAGATATTCAAAGCTAGGGTAAATCAATACTTGAGGTCTTACGAGAATGCTAACACTACAACAAAGGAACTATCCGCATTGTTCATTGATGTGTTACCACAGTCTTTTTGGGATACATGGGTCTATGGTCGGGGCTACCCCGAAGTTGATATTACTACTTTCCAAGATGATGAGTTTGCTTATGTAGTTGTAACGCAAAGGGAGAATGAGTTTCAGATATACGACTTTGAATTAGACTATCATTTGATGTTCGATCACGGTAATATGTATAGAACACACAAAATCAAGACACCGATTGATACTTTTAAAATAGCTCGTCCCAATTATTTTAAAGGTGTTGATGTTATTGATAATCTATACTTATATAAAGTTATGAGTAATAACAGATTGACGTCTGTTAATGAAGAATTCGATTCGAGTATTAGACTAACAAGCAATGTAATAGACGATATGTTACAGCTGAATTTCGGAAAAGCTTCTAATTATAATATCGAAATTGTAACTTTAGATGGTAAGAAAGTGTTATTTGAGAGTGGTGAGTATTACGGGACTGTAAATATTAATATGAGTTCTCTTGTAGCTGGCACTTATTTCGTTTATATTCGTTCTAAAGATAATAATACAATGAAAAAAATAGTGGTGAGATAGAATTGGCGATACTAGAAGTTCATGAATATATAGATAATTACAATGAGATATTAGACTCGATTGATTCGAATAAAAGAGATAAAGTTAGAATATTATCCGTATCAAAGTCACATCCAGTCGAGGCTTTAAGCAATGCCTATGAATCTGGGTTGCGTGTATTTGGCGAAAATTATGTTCAAGAAATGGTTGATAAATACGATACCATTTCAGAAGAAATGAAAAAGAATATAGAATGGCATTTTATAGGTCACTTGCAGACTAATAAGGTGAAGTATATAGCTCCATTTGTAAATTGTATTCATTCAGTTTACAAACTAAAGTTAGCGAAAGAGATCAGTAAAAGAGCAAAAGATAATAATAGAACTATTAATATATTATTGCAAGTAAATACAAGTGGTGAGGAATCCAAATCTGGATGTACACCAAAAGAGGCCAAAGATATAGTTAAAAATATTTTAGAGCTAGAGAACATAAAAATGATTGGTTTGATGACAATATCTGGGCTAGAAAGTACTAATGAAGAACGTAAAGAAGAGTTCAAGTTATTGAGAAAGTTAAGGGACGATATAGAGAAAGATCTATCTATAGATTTACCTGAGCTATCTATGGGTATGACTTCGGACTATCACGAAGCAATAGAAGAGGGCGCTACGATGATAAGAATAGGAACAGCAATATTTGGCAAAAGGGTATATAATAAATGAAAAAAATAATATTACTAATATCAATTTCACTCTTAATAGTTTCATGTGGAAAAGAAGAAAGACTAATCGATAATTCAGTTGTTTCTTTTTCATTATACTTAGCTGATTCCGTTACAAATGATATTAGTTTATACAAATATCCCAGTTTGGAATTAACTAAAGCAAATCTACTAGCGAATGCTGGTATAACTATTAATTCACCTGTCTCTAATATTCGTGAATTTCAAAAAAGAATATATATTTTAGTCCCTGGCGAAGACAAGATGTTCGTCTTTGATGCAGTCTCTGATACACTTTTAGCCGAAAGTGAGTTCCCCCTTGGGTCGGGTCCATTTGATATTGGTTTTGCTAATGTGGCAGATGGATTCATTTTGTTCAAATTTGCACCTTATATTACTAATTATGATTTAGTTTTTAATAAAAGTGCAAGAACATTAGATGGTAATAGTATAGTAACCTCTATTACTGATTATGGAAGTTACTCTTTTATGACACAATCCCAATCACGGAGTGTTAGAGTTTTAGATAATAGAACTTATAGGGATGATGGAGAAATCCAAGTTACAGGAATACCCGTATTGTCTACTATTACTACTGACAGTGAATTATTGGTAATCACTCAGGGTTATAGTTCACTTATTGAGGACACTGAAGTTATTATTCCGTCACAAGCACACTTTATTAACCCTAATGATCGGACTATAAGGTATACAAGAGAATTGGGTGACAACGTGATTAATTCAAATGAAGTAGTTCCTACTGATTTGGCAACATCACCACTTGGCTACTCTTATGTAACTACCAATAAGGGGCTTTTGAGATTGGATACTCGTAATAATGGTTCTCTAATTGATGTTAGTAACCGAGTATTTACAAGAATAGAGTATAATGCCCAACGGAACGGACTTTATTTACTAGAACATTCGGGAAATAGCACCAAATTAGCCGAAGCTAGTGCTACTAATGGTAGGGTAGTTGGTGACATAGAATTACCTAGCAGTACTAATTGTTTTCACCTATCG
>JAUHXN010000212.1 GCA_030426865.1 bacterium
TGTGTTGCTTGAGTAGGGCTCCATACTTCATTGCTATTTTCTACATATATATTGATATTCTCATTTATGTTATCTAGTAGGAAATTCGCAAGTTCAGCTACATAGTTTGAATCACAAGACATGTGTATGTTAATCCAAATGTCTTTATTCAGAATGTTTGATAATTCGACTATATATTCCCAACACCAACCATCTCTTTTATTATTGAGTAGTTGCATATTCACTTGAGCAGCATCAAGAGGCGTTTTTCTATTCTCCCAAGTAGTCTTTGCTGGATAAGTTGGCTCGCCATTCCATATATTCTGAATATTGTAATAACGATAGCATGCGAAATCTGCTGCCTTACAAAGGGCTATATACTCATCTGTGAATGTCTTTTTAGTATCTAGTTCGTAGCCAGGTCTCATAACTTTCAAATTAGAAATACCAGAGTTGTTCATTGCCTTGGGACTAATTCTTGTGTTTTTAAAACTCATAAAAACTAATCCGTGGTTTGATTCATCATGCCCACCAACTATTAGTTCAAAGTAAGTAGTGTTAGTCAGATCATCGTATCTTAGATTCTCCAAAGTCACATTAGTACCAGAAACTGTCACATCTGCCAAACCGAGGAAAGATGCCTTATAAGTTCCACTATAATCTACCCTATATTGCTCTGGATCGTCTATATTGCCAGTCCACTCTGCAGCAGGTCTGCCATCCATCAGCACAAGATCGAAATCACTCGTAGGCCATCCGAGTTCAGTGTATCCCGATGCATTACTATACCTGACGGTGTGATTAATAATATTAGTAAATGCGCCATCGTCAACTAGGTTAACTCCCATCTCGAATTTTGCATCTAGTTGATTGAGACAAACGAAGAATAATAGTAAGTAGATATATTTCATAATAATTCTTTATTTTATAGTTGTTTTTTTATCAATATAAACAACAATGCTATTAGATAATAATTACAAATAAAAATATAGATTAAGTAGGTAGTTGGCTGAGCAAACTTATTTATAAAATTTGTCTATATTGAGGTTTAGACAATTAAAAATGAGAATAATATACGTATGAAAATAGCAATACTAATATTAATAATTCTATTAAACTTGAACATTGAAGCTCAGGATTTTAAAAAATTAGTTGATTCAACTTATGATTTCATACCTCATAAAATGAGTAAGGAAGAGCAACAAAAAATATTTCCTAAGCTTGATAACTTTTTCAATTTAGTAATAGAGGATACTTCAAAATACCTTCCATTATTAAGATTTGAGCTTAACGAAAAAGGGCATAAACCATATTTTTATTATGATGGAGCACATTTATTGATGATGTTAAATAAAGATAAAACTTATGATGATAATTTAATTATAAAAAGTTTTAAAAAATCAGATTTAAATGATTTAAACCCTAAGGTCTTTACATCACTACTTACCAATTTATCACTTAGGGGTGCAAATACAACTGATTTAGCAATTGAGGTTTTGAAAGACACAAATTTTTCGTTTTATGTACCAGAACATTCTCTACTCTTTAATCAAGGATATTGTATTTCATATATTCTGTTACCACTAGATCCTATATTATATACATCTAAATTAATAGACATATTTAGTTATCTTCCAGACGTCTCGAAAAAAGCAGTTATTACTACTTTATGGTTTAGCTTCTCTTGTAAAGGAGATAAGTTTCTTAATACAATAAAAGAGAACAGAACATTCTCTAAAGAAATTATAGACTACACATCCACATTACTAAGTATGAAGAAAGTCGATGAGAACACCCAAAATATAATGTCTAAGTTATATGGTAATAGTCTAGATAGAATATGGATTGACTCTTTCGATAGTTTTTCTGATGAAGCAATAAGTAACATAGATTATGTTACAAGAATGCGAAGACAAACTGAAAGTTGTCGTTAAAACTTCCATAAAACTGCGTTAGAGAAGAAATAATATGAATGAAATAATCATTATAGCAATAATATCAGGACTTGCTTTTTTGCTTTTCGTAGCCACATTTACTTTAGGTTGGACTAAGAAGAATAAGCAATTAGAACTTACTTCATTATTAATATTCTTTATTTTTTGTGGCTTAGCATTTTGGACGGGGTATTTGGTTGTCAGCAAGACCTATAATAAAGTAGCTGATAGCTTTAAAATGAGAACAGGGGACGAAATTTATAAAGCTATCTTTGATAATAGGAAAGCTGAATGTGTTAGAATATTGAACTATCAAGACCAAGTTGTTCCTAAAATTGATTATGCAATTTGGTTACATTTTAAAGCCTGTCCAAGCGAACTAAAAAGAATATTAAATCTAAAGAATTTTAGTTCTAATGTCGTATCAACAAAAGATTGGAACAGCGAAGGACCCTTTACACATGAAAATTGGTTTAAACCAGAATCACTTGGAGATAGTATCATGGTTAATATCAATATAGATGAAAACGGCAATGGACAGTACATTTATACTAACCTAGACAGTACTGAAGTTTTTGTAAAAGATATTTTAGATTGATATTGTTCTATATGAATATAATATATAAAAAAAAGCCATCTTGATTCCTCAAAATGGCTTTCTAATTTCTGTTTGACAATCGAATATTATTCTACTATCAAAGTTCCTCTCATCATAGCCCAGTGGCCGGGGAAAGAACAAATGAACTCATAAGAACCAGCTGCAGGAGCAGTGAATTCTACAGTTGCTGTTTCGCCACCACCAATTAACTTAGTGTAAGCTATTACAGCGTTACCTTCTGTTGGTACGTAATCGTTTTCTTCACCAGCTGCTACTGCACTTTCTGCAAAAGTAGCTACATCAGTTCCTGGTGATAATAGTACCCAGTTATGACCCATAGCTGCTTTAGCCATAGTTCCTGAGTGTTTCAAAGTCAAAGTAACTGTTTGTCCTGCTTTTACTGTCAATTCTTTTTTGTCGAATTGCATCTGATCATTACCTTCTATAGATAATGTCGCTTCGTTGCTTTCTTCAGCCATAGTTTCTGTATTAGTTTCTGGCTCTTGTTCTGCTTCATTATTTCCGCCGCCACAAGCTGTTAGTAAAGACAACCCAAATAATATCGCAATTATTGATTTTAACATATCACTCATCACATTTTTTAATGATTAAAAATAAATTGAATTCAAACTTAACTAATTAGATTCTCATCTTAAAATAAAATAGTAGATTATTGTCTTAAATTGCGCTAACTTTTTCTTCTATTTCTCTCCTCCACCCGTTCGGCGCGTATTCAGTTATCCTACTAGACTCTACGCCTTCTTTGAGGATTATAACTGTAGGAACTCTTGATATATTGTATTCAGCTATTTTATCTGCTGGTTCCGTTTTGAAAGAATTTACATTTATCACTTCGATTGAATTTTCACTTATATTATTAGCCGATACGAATTGTGCTATTTGGGGCATAGCAGTTACGCACATTGGGCACCAACTCCCTTGGAATACTAGTATCTTGACGTTATTATTATCTATTTTATCTCTAATACTCATATTTATTTTCCATTAATCTATTACGAATCTTTGATTGACTTCTGGACGATTTTTACAATAGTATAGTATAAGATTGCTCCAATAAGAGACCATGTCCAAATATTCTGCCCTATCGTAAAGTCATCATATAATACATAACCAGCAATTACTTTGAATAGGAATATGGTTAGAAAAATATTTAAAATCCCTGA
This sequence comes from bacterium, assembly GCA_030426865.1. Taxonomy (GTDB): domain Bacteria; phylum Bacteroidota; class Ignavibacteria; order Kapaibacteriales; family UBA2268; genus PGYR01. Next base: position 3,696 of record JAUHXN010000212.1, read on the forward strand.
TTTCTCTTGTTTGATTACTTTCCATAAACTAAAAGTTCCTTCTGGTTTCTCCCAATTCTTGAAACTAGGAATAATAGCTGGAGTTTGTTCTGCCCATTGAGTATATGTATTTCCATATTTATCTCTTAGAAACTCTTCTTCTGCATACATTATACGCTCATAATAGAGCCAATACATAAAAAGGAAAGCTATTATAAACCAAAAGTTTGCAGTGAAAAGTGCAATACCAAGCCACATAAAAAAGTTCCCCAAGTATAATGGATGCCTGACAGTTGAGTAAATTCCTGTGCTATTTAGTGAGTCTGCGACTTGACCTACAGATGTATTTCTACCAGAAGTATTTTTAGCAGCGAACCCTACAGAATAAGCTCTTATGAATTGCCCTAGAAACGCAACGGCTAAGTATATCAGTTCAGTTTTATAATTATTGAACTGCTCAAGGGTTGTATTAGCCGAGTCCAATGTATAAATATAAACAGCCAAACCAACAGCGACTATTATTAGAGGTAAGTAACTCCTGTGCTTGAATAGGAAGTTTCCTTGTGTACGGAATTCTTCTTTTAATGGCATGTTTCCTCATATAAGAATTATTCTAAAGTAGAAACTATAATTTATTTTTATAAATGTAAATAGCTGTTAGTAAAAAGTTCGGAGGAAACTGACCTAATAATTATTATAATAATCTACTGTCTTCAAGGTGAAATGGAAATCTATTGATTATACAATATACTGAAATGCGATTAAAATTTATAAGTACTCACACTAAACTCTGTATCTGGAATTGGTTTAGTATTCAAATCGAACTCTACTATTTTGTATTCTTGGGGCCTAAATTCGGAGAATATTCTTAACACCCATTTATTCTTTTTAAATATCTTTTTGGGTAATCGTACTACTTCGAATATTGGATTTTTAATGTTTTCACTCTTACTCTCATTAATAAGCTTTACTTTTATAACAACACTATCATTAGCATGATAAGTATCAAGTATTATTATTTTGAGGTTGTTCGTGATTGCCATTACTAAATCATTTTTGAGAATTTATCAGATTACATCACCCCAAATTACTCAATTAATCCTACTTTATAATCAATTCCTGCCAATAAAAAAGAGAGTTCTTACTTCTCAGCAAAAACTCCCTCTATATTCATTTCAAACCCTATTATCTCATCAAACGAATCTGACTACCGCCCCAAACACCTTTGTAGCTGTACTTGAGGAAGTAAGCACCGCTCGGGAACTCTGATAGATTAATTTGTAATCTGCTACCATTGGGCTCTATACGGAATAGTATTTTCCCATTCATATCCACTACAAACATCTGGTCATATTGTTCATCTAGTTCTAATGTAACTGGGCCATCAGTTGGGTTTGGGAATATCCGGATATAGTCAGATATGTCTTCGTCTTTCTGTTCTTTGTCATTGTATATATTATCATTTATATCCTTAGCATATAGATCCTTACTCTCACCACAAGTCGGAGTGTCTATGAATTGATTGATTATTCGAACTATCATCTCATTCATCATTTCTACGTCGTAACTATCAGTAGTTGGCTTTATGTGACTACCACCAATTCCGCTGTCATCAGTCAAGAATAGATAAGTCCCATTAGTTAGCAGAGCCAACGAACGCATAAGGTACTCAGACGATTTGTCAATACCAC